>JAYVGA010000433.1:0-8899 GCA_043772635.1 Chitinophagaceae bacterium | reverse complement strand
CAGATGAGTTTGGCCACCAGGGTAAATATGACAGTTACCTGCAGCAAGCCAATAATGCAGATAAAATGATTGCAGAGTTATGGTATTATGTGCAAACAGATCCCTTTTATAAAAACAATACCATCTTCATCATTACCACCGATCATGGGCGGGGCAGCAAACCTTCTAAATGGTATCAGCACAATATACTGGTAACAGGCAGCAGCGAAACCTGGCTGGCCATGATAGGCCCTGGCATAAAACCCCTGGGCGAAATAAAAACAGGTAACCAACTATACCAGAAGCAACTGGCGGCTACTATTGCAACATTAATTAACCAAAAGTTTGAAGCCAATCATCCTGTTGCATCTGCTATTATATTACCTGTAAGTGCAACTGCTTTAAAACAACAGAACCAGTATTTTGGTTTTTTGCATAATACCATGGTGCCCGCAATAACTACAAAAAATCTTTTACTTTTTGCCGCCCTTGTTTTTTTAATAAAACTTTTAAAAAGAAAAAGCCCTCCCTTATTACAGCAATAATTTTTTTGCAATAGCCGCCAGCGCCTGTACACCATTTGTAATATTGCTGATGCTCTTAGCAGTGTTGTTGTTAAATGCTGTAGCATTTTTTATTTCTACCAGCAGGGCTGCAAGATTTTCTTTACTTATACCACTCTCTTTAATAACCTTTCCAATCTCATCGTCATTAAGGGTAGTAAGGCTGGAAAAACGTTCTTTAAATTGTGCGTCGGTAATGGCCTGGGCTTCGCCTGCCAGTTTATCAAATTTATTAGCCATAAAATTTATTTTAAAAATGTTTGAATAGTGCTGGTTAGTAATAAAGTTTTTTCGCCCACAGTGCCGGCACCCTGTATAAACTGGTTTACTGCATTATCTATGCCCTGCAGGTTTATCCTGTTGCCGCTAAGGGTTTTAATCTTTTCATATACACCTTCTCTTTGCCGGTTAAGTGCAGAGGCCGATGCCAGCAGGTTTTGCATAGCTCCAAATGCTTCTGCATATACTTTATAATCTTCGTTAAGCTTTTGGGTAATCATCATTTTTTGTTCCTGCAATACCTGCAGCAGTGAATCTCTCCGTTGATCTATTCTTGGGTTGATGGCCTGCATAATTTCTACCAGTTCTTTTTTTACATCGGTGCCTCCGGGAAGGAGTGTTTTAAAATTTTCTATTATTGCCGGGCTGTATTCGTTGTTTATAAATTCATTTACCATATGTTTTTTTTCATTAAAAACATATTCTACCAGAGCAATATTCATATCGTGCATGCGCTGGCCTTCGTCTTTTAATGCATGCGATAATTCTACGGCCTGTATAGGTATTTTTGCGCAGGACATAAAAAAAACGGCGAGGATAAGAAAGCCCCTGTTTATCCGGCTAACTCCCTTCTTAAAGAATGGGGAGTGCCTTGTACCTGAGGAGGAGAATAAGGCCCGTATATTTTTTAACTGCAGCAATAATTTTTTTCTAAACGGAGTGGATTTGCCTTTACTAATATTTATTCCAGGTATCATAATAAATGTTTTTAGCGCCCCTGGCTTTAGAAAGGGGTGCAGGTGATGTAATTTATTTAAGAAAATATTTTCCATTTTTTCATGTCATCGGAGCCATACAGGTTAGGCGATTGCGGGTATTGCTGCGATGGTAATACGGCCCGTATTGCTTTGTGCCAGTCGTGGTAAGTAGCGCCCGCTTTTAATTTTTTAAGTGTGGCCAGTGCAACAAAAGTAAAAGCGCCATTGGGCCGGTTGCTAAACCATGCATCATAGCTGTACTCTGCATCCTGGCATCCACTCATGAGCAGGCTTCCAAAACGGCCCGGAGGATTACTTTTTCTAAATGTTCGGAGGGTGCCAAGTTTATTAATATCTTTTGCCGAAAGAAAATTAGCCGGAGGCATAAACCTTACTTTTCTTGCCGGTGCAGATTTGCCGGAAGTTGTAGGCGGTGTGCTAATGGGCGCAAAACGGCTTACGGTGCCGGAGTGGCAGGAATCTGTAAAAAATGCCAGTTTTACTCCATTCTTTTTTGAGGTAAAAATTTCATTCAGCTCATCATCGGTTATAGGGCCTTTTGTATACAGGTCGTGCGGACAAAGACATTCGTCTGTTCCATCATCTTCATCGCCATTTTTATCGGGTATATAAGTGCCATGGCCAGAGTATTGAATTAAAATGGAATCTCCTTTTTGCGCAGCACCAATCATGGCTTTTAAAGTATCCAGGATGCTTTTTTTGGTAGCTTCTTTATCTACCAGCTTTTGCACTTCAAAGCCATGTTGTGTAAATACTTTGGCCCAGTCGTTTACATCATTTAAACAACCGGAGAGGTCGCTGTCGGTACCGGGATAATTATTTATGCCGATACATAGAGCCATTTTTTGTGTCATGATAAAATTGATTTTATTTGCATATCCTATGCAATATTTTATAAATAATTAAACATCCGGTTTTATAAGCCTGCCAAACAATTATCCCATGCATCAGGATTATCAGGTTTCTTTTGCATCCTTCATCGCATTAAAAACTTTTTTTCTTTTCATTCCCATTTTTTTGGGGTTATAATAATCAGCATGCCAGGTATATCCTTCATCTAATGGTTTGCTAAAACTTCTTACCGGGAGTGTGCTCAGGTATCTTGGCCAAAAATGCTCAAACATGCGGCTGAATTCTGTAAGATAAATATCTGCTACCCGCTGATCTCCTTTTATAACCAGGGTATTTTCATCGTTTAATGTAATAGATGATTTACTAAAATTGGCAGAACCGGTAACTACCACAGGAACTTTTTCCAGCGGATCTATGAGAAAAAATTTATTGTGCACATATAATATACCTGCACCGGTATTTGTTTTTGATGAAATTTCTTTTACCCATTGCTCTACTGGTGTTTTTAAAATAGCACCGGCAGTTATCATCAGATCGGTGTCGTTACTTTGCACACTTTTTGCCTCTGCTGCTTTTTCAAATAAAATATAACGCAGGTAATCTTTATCCTTTGCATACACATCCCTGAACAGATCATCAATATTAAAAGGGATAATCATACAGGCCATTTTTTCGGCACTGTCTATAAGATTTGCATAATGCGTAAGCAATGTTTCGGACGAGCGTGGGCTAAAAAAAACATGTGTTCCTTTTTTTAAACCTATAAGATCGGTATCAGCTTTTATAGCTTCAGATACTACAGCACTATCCGCCACAGAAGGATTATCCTTAATGGTATTCCAGTACTGAAAATATTTTTCGGCTACGGCTGCATCTTTTATCCAATGGCCGGTATTGCTATGGCCAAAAATGCCCTGCAGGGTAATATTGGTAGAGCCCGTCCACACCTCTATAGGATTACCATCTTTGCACAACACCATAAATTTATTATGCGGCTGGCTGGCCTTGGTGCGTATATCGCAAATAGATTTTATTCCGGCTGCTTCAATGGCTGCTTCGTTTTTTTCTTTTTGCCCGGGCTTTGCGCTATACCTTATTTGCACATTGGCTCCATCCTGTTTGGCTTTTTTTAAGGCCAGCAAAAATTCTTTATACTGTAATTCATAAAATAAACCTACCAGTTCGTAGCTGCTGTCTTTTGCCTGCTGCACAAACTGCAGCAGGCCATCCTGCCATAGTTCCCTCCCAAGCATTATCATTGCCTCTTTTCGTTTTGCAGGAGATAGATCATCTACATGAACATCTTTAAACCTGTTGCTGTAAGCTTGCGAGCCTGTAACCCCATAATTAAAATAAACGGCGTGAGTACCCTGCTGCAATGCTTCGGTGGTTATTTTAATACTTACTTTAAACCCCGGTACAAAATCAGCTGCTGTGCCAAACATGGCATTGATGGTATAGGTATATGTTTGCCCTGGATCGGCGGTGTAATCTTTCCAAAAAAAGGTTTGAACCAGGGAGAGCTTCTCCTTATCCGTTCCGTGGAGCGACTGAAACCGCTTGCTGCCATTGAGTTTTCTCACCACGCCATCTTTATCTTTCCGTTCAAAAGAAAAGCCGATCAGTTTTTTACCTTCTACCTTTGTTTTAGAAATATCCAGCGAAAATAATACCGTTTGGGTTCCTGCTACTGCAAATACTTTTAAAATACCTGCAGTGTTTTTATAGCGCATAACTATTAATTTTTATTTTAAAAAATTAAGCTGTGTGAATGCAGATGTAAGGCTGGGTAAATATTTCTTATGCCCGAAGAAGGTGCTTATTAAAGCAGCGGAATTTTAAAGGATGGAATGTATAGCACAAGAAACAATAATTTTTTAAAGATTGCAATAGGGAAAAGTCCTGATTTTTTTTGGGGTGAAAATACCCTAACGAAAAAACCTTCTTCCGAAGGTTTATAATTTTTTATCAAAGAAGGTTATAATTATTTTAATCCTGCACCTTAAGATCGTTCTGGCTTTGAATATACATAGTTGCTGTTCCGCCCTGGTTAATTACTTTTCCTTTTATGCAAATCACTTTGTTTTTTAGTGTTTCTGTGAGATCGTAATTAAAATTTACGATATCTTCTTTTTTTACAAACACTGTAAACACCTGGTTAGGAAATTGTTTATCCAGGTTTATTAATACATTACCGGCCTTGCTAAGTCTTGCGCCTGCTACAGTACCGCATACCGTAACATCGCTGCTGCTGCCCATCCATTGTTTGGCCTGGGTGGTATTAAAATAATTGCGGGGCAGGGTTTCCTGTGCCAGTGGTTCTGCATCTGCGGTATTGGTTTTAGGAAGCCAATGTTCGGCGTTGTTTTGGCTTTCCAGTTCTTCCTGCAGGGCATGGGGCAGCTTATTAAAAAAATCGAGCCCGGTTTCTTTTTCAATGGTATTTACAGGTACAGCAAATGCACTGAGTGGTTTTGTAATATTTTCGTTGGGCATTAAAAAACCTATGGCTTTTTTGTTGGTAAGATCCAGCACAACTTTATAGTACATGGCCGGAATGGTTACTTTGTTTTTGCCTCTTGCAATTACCGGCAACCCATCTTTTAAAACCGGGCCGGTTACCAGGAATAATTCTGTATTGGGTTGGGTGTACATATAAGAACGGATGGCATCTTCAAGATCGCCCCAGCGGCCCCGGTTAAAATCGGCAAGCTGTGGAGACATGTTGGAATAATAATAAGATTCAGAAAGTGCGGTTTTACTCCAGCGAAAATCGGCAGAGGGTGCCAGGTGGCCACGGTCGTATCCAAATGCATCATACTCCCAGGTACTGTCGGCTTTTAATTTTTTTAAAAAATAATCTTCTTCTACTGCGCTGCCGGTAATCACTTTTTCATCTGCCCTAAAATCGTTGCTGCGAAAAACCGTTCCCTTTATAACATCCGGGGTAAGGATATGTGCCACCCAGCGTGCCTGCTCAAATTTTTCGGCATAAGCCAAAACCAATGCCGTATGGCGGATGAGTGCATCGCCGCTTTGAAGAGAAGGCAAGCCTGTTTTTTCCAGGTCGTCCTGAATTTTTTCCAGTTTTAAAAACTCTATTTTTTCTGCCAGCAACAGGCGCTGCTGATCTATACCGCTTAACTGAACCGTGGCCAGTTTTATTTTTTCGGAAATGGTTTGTGCCGGAAGAAAGGTATGGGCTGCAACAGCCAATACAAAAAGAAATAATTGCCTCATGCTTTAAACTAAGTTTCAGGGCGTAATATACTTTTTTTTAAAACATGTCATAAATAAGCAATAAGTATTAACAATATTACATTATAGGCTTTGTATTGCCACTAATTGCACGAATTTTCACTATGCATTTTTTGCCATACAATTGCTTCTGCTAATGGTAAAAATTTAAGGAGTCTTTTATATGCTGCGTAAAATTTACATTTACCAGTTCCGCTGAATTAGATAAATAAAAAATGCCACAGATTCGCAGATTAATAAGCGAATCTGTGGCAAAAAATATTTTGTGCCGTTTACAGTTGTTTTATAAATTCTTTCATTTCTACCAGGCCCTGTTTTTTCCAAACGGCTTTGCCATTTTTATAGATAATAAAAGTTGGAAATTCTTCTATCCCCATTTCTTTTATAAGATCTGATTGTGTGCCGCCATCAATTTTTACCAGCAAAAATTTTGTACCGTGTGTATCCTGCAGCTCTTTTAAAACTACATCCATTTTTTTACATGGCGGGCACCACACAGCACCAAAATCTACCAGTATTGTTTTATCTAAAGGTATTTGCTGAAGATATTGAGCCATCGTAATCTGCGGGCCTTTTGTTTTTTGCTCAACGGGTTTGCCTGCGCTATTCCAGCTCTTAATGCCGCCATCCATATTGTAAGCCTTATATCCATTGGTATTAAGCCATTGGGTAGCTGCACCACTGCGGGCACCGCTAAGGCAATAAGTGTACACAGGAATATTTTTATCCAGCGCCTGTACTCTTTGTTTAAACTGCGCCTCATTGGTCCAGTCTGCCTGCAGCGAATTTTTAAGATGACCGTTTTCATATTCGCCGGCAGTGCGCACATCCAGCAACTGTATTTGCTGTTCTGCTATTGCTTTTTCAAAATCGGCTACAGATAAATTGGTTTTTTGCGCCTCGCTGTTGCAAGCCATTAATGTATTGGCTGCAATAATAAAAGGAAGGTATATTTTTTTAAAATTCATTTTGTTTATTTTAGGTGATAACGTTATGTAAAATGTTTTTCTGTAATGAGGCTATAAAGCCCTGCGCAAAAATACCGCCCATTTTTTACATAAGACGTTTTTGATTTTATCCTCTTAATTATAAAGGCCGATGCGTGGGTTGCAAAAAATATGTTTATGGAAAAATTGTTTGATAAGAGAAGGTATAAAAAATGCCCTGAAAAATTTCAAGACATTTAATATGTGTTTTCAAAGGAGGGGCTGGTTTTTAGAAGCTGATACCAATGCCCACTTTAATGGCATTGTTATATCCTTTTACATTTTTATTGGCATCTACTTTAGATAATCCATGATCGTAGGAAGCCATAATATTCATACCATTTTTAAACTGGTAACCTACACCCCCGGATACACCCATATCCCAGCGGTTAAACTGGCTGGTAGCATCTAATGTATTTTTAAAAACATTAAAGCCCAGCACGCCTGCACTTGATTTTAATTTGGAACTGCTGAGATATGAAAACTGCGGACCGGCAAAAATTTGTAACCCACCGCCAAGGTTTGCTTTTAGCAATACAGGCATATCAATATAGTCTGACTGTAATTGTGCTTTTGCATTTGCACCAAGAAACTCTGCGCCCTTAATACCTAACTCGCCTCTAAGTTCATAACCTTTTTGTGTGTAATACAAACCAGGTTCAAAAGAAATTTGTGCGCTTAGCGGAATGCTGGCATATCCGCCTGCAAAAAAACCGGTACGGTTGTGTGTGGTAACCCTGCCATTGGTAAAGTTGAGGAGGTTATCAAGGTTGTTGACAGCATCGCCACTCATGCCGGCAGAAGACAGGCCTGCTCTTATGCCAAATGAAACATTGCTTTGTGCTGAAACGGTAACCGATATAACGGTAAGGAGTAGAAGTAAAATTTGCTTTTTCATGTTGTGGTTGGAACGGGGTTTTTCAGCCGCTCACAAACATGAGAAAGTTTTTGTTGCTAAAAGATTAATGAGGGGTAGATAAGATTTTGTTAAAGGGGGAAAGAGGGTTGATCTTTTAAACAGCCTCCAAAATAAAAGCAAAGAGAACAACGAGAAAAGGAGAACAAAGAGAAACTGGTTGGTTTGTAATATTTTTTTGTATTGCCTCAGAAAACTAGAGGCATCTTTTATCATTCACTATCAGAAAGATTGTAAATAAAAATTATAAAAAGATAGTATGCTTCATACCAATTGAAAAAAATTAATGACTACAAGAGTAAACATTTTTTTACTGCCGTAATTTTTGCAGATTTTGTATCCTGCAAAAATGCTACAATAGCTATTTCATTTTTTGTTAAGCCTGCTGGCATTAAAAAAGAAAGGGAGTTGGTTTGCTGAGCAGGCGTTTTAAATTCTCTTACCACATTATAATGGATTAATGTTCTTCCGCTGTTTTCGCCCCTGCTTACCCTGGTAGAAACATTTTGCTGCACAAGAGCAATATGCAATTGAGATGAAGCAGAGTAAGCTTCCTGCCAGTTTACCGTAATATTTTTCCCGTCAGGGCTTTCTGCAGTAACCGATATTTTTCCTGTTGCATGCTCCAGCAAATAATCATCAATGGTTTTAGTTAATTTTTTTTGGTCAGATCCAACCATTTCTTTTTGTCCGTTTACAACTATCTGCGGGGTGTACACTCCTTCTAAACCAAATGCAGTTGCATAATTACGTTGCCTGTTAGAGAATGATGCATCACTGTAGGGATCCTTCCAGCCAAGCCGGTTCCAGTAATCTACATGAAAAGATAATGCTATTACATTTTCTTTATACTGCAGGGCAATTTTTTTAAGCAACTCATCTGCAGGCGGGCAGCTTGAACAACCCTCGGAAGTAAATAACTCCAGCAAAATAATACCTGCAGCTGCTGTAGCAGCCGGCTTTATTTTAGTAGTTTTTTGTGAATGATTAATTGCTGCAATTGTGCCTATCGCCAAAACAAGGCATAAGACTATAATAATTATTACTCCCTTTTTTGTTTGCATTGTATGTTAATTTATTATTCAAAGAAAAAGAAGAAAATTTTAAATACATGTACTATTAAACCTACAGCAATTATGTACAACTAAAACAGGCATTTGGTTTTTATTTTTTTGGCAAAACTCCGTTAAATATATGGCAGATTATTTTCACATTTTATTCTTAATAGCTGGCTTGGTTTTTCCGTATGTTACTGTAATTAATATTTCTTAACCAATTTAAAATTTAGAGCGCTATGAAAAAAACAACGTGGGTTTTAGCTGGAGTGGTTTCGCTTTTTTCTTTAAT
>JAYVGA010000432.1:0-14851 GCA_043772635.1 Chitinophagaceae bacterium | reverse complement strand
CATGTATGTGGTGCTGGAAAATTACCAGGGAATGGTTTGCGATTATCCTGATGCCTATATTGGGCAGCCGGGCTTTGAGGTATTGCAACATATGCCTGTTACATGGGATGAAACAAAAGTGCTTGCAGCCGAAGTGGGAAAATACATTTCCATAGCAAGAAGAAAAAATGCAAGCTGGTATATTGGAACCATTACAGACAGCAGTGCAAGAAAAATAAATATCAATTTAAACTTTTTACCTGCTGCAAAATATTCTGCCGTAATTTACAGCGATGCGCCGGATGCCGGAGAAAATGCCAATCATCTTACCAAAAAAACTATAGCAGTTGATAAAAATAAAGTGTTGAAACTGGAACTGGCCGAAGGTGGCGGTAATATTATTATTTTAAATAAATTAAAAAAATAGAAAAGACTAAAGTAGGGTTGTCAACTTTTTAAAAGTTGACAACCCTATGCGACAACCCTATGCGAAACGTTTTGTGCAATGCGGCAATTTTACATGCACTCAAAAACGATAAGTAAACTATTTAAAAAACAACAGTTATTTTAAATGAAAAAAAATATCCCCTTACATCTGTGTTTATTTATTGTTATGGTTGCACTAAGTTGCAATAAGCCTCCTGCCATTACAAAAATTGCTTTTGGTTCCTGTGCGCACGAGGCAGATGCGCAACCTGTATTAAGTGTAGCTGCCAGTTACAATCCCAACCTTTTTATTTATTTGGGCGATAATATTTATGGCGATACCGATAATATGGATACGCTGAAAGCCAAATACGCCATGCTGGCTGCAAGGCCAGAGTTTAAGCAACTTACCGGCAGCACCAAAACCCTGGCCATTTGGGACGATCATGATTATGGCCGCAACGATGCAGGAAAACATTACCCTTTTAAAGAAGCATCCAAACAAATTTTTCTTGATTTTTTTAAAGAGCCTGCCACCAGCACACGCAGAAAACATGAAGGCATTTATCATGCAGAATATTTAAAGTATGGCAATAAAACCGTGCAGGTAATTTTGATGGACAATAGAACTTTCCGCAGCGATTTGCTTTTGTATGATACGCTTACCAAACTGCCAAGGAAAAAATATTTTTATACCCCAGATTATAAACCCCACACTTCGGCAGACAGTACTTTTTTGGGAGAAGCCCAATGGGAGTGGCTGGAAGCTGAGCTCTCTAAAAAAGCAGACCTTCGCCTCATTGCCAGCGGCTCGCAGTTTGCTATAGAATTTAACGGCTATGAAGCCTGGGCTAATTTTCCGCTGGAACAAAAAAAAATGCTAGAGCTTATTAAAAAAACAAAAGCAGCAGGCGTAATTTTTTTAAGCGGCGATGTGCACTATGCAGAAATTTCTAAACTGCAGGAGCCCGGGCTCTACCCTATTTATGATATTACATCAAGCGGCATTACCTCTACCTGGGATTTTGCTACCCAAAATAATAACCGCATAGAAGGCCCGGTAATGGAAAATCATTTTGGCCTGCTCACCATTACCTGGAAAAAAGACCCAATTATAAAAATGGAGATCATAGATAAAAATAATAACCCACGGATAGAATACGAAATTGCAGCAAGCCAACTTATGTTTAAATAAATTTTAAAGAAAACAAAATACACAGCACATGAAAAAAGTAATTATACTCCTGCTTATTGTTACCACTACAATACATTTTAATGCAGCCCTGGGGCAAACAGGTACCGATGCAAAAATGAAAACCTTTGTAGATGCATTGATGAAAAAAATGACCCTGCAGGAAAAAATAGGCCAGTTAAATTTACCCGGCAGCGGTGATATTGTAACGGGGCAGGCCTCCAGCTCTGATATTGGTAAAAAAATAAGAGAAGGAAAAGTGGGTGGCTTATTCAATATTAAATCGGTAGAAAAAATAAAAGCCGTACAAAAAGTAGCTGTAGAAGAAAGCCGTTTAAAAATTCCGATGATATTTGGTATGGATGTAATTCATGGATATGAAACGGTATTCCCTATTCCCTTAGGATTAAGCTGCAGCTGGGATATGAAATTAATTGAACGCAGTGCAAGAATAGCGGCAATAGAAGCCAGTGCCGATGGTATAAACTGGACCTTTAGCCCCATGGTAGACATTTCCCGTGACCCCCGCTGGGGGCGCATTGCAGAAGGCAACGGCGAAGACCCTTACCTGGGCAGCCAGATTGCAAAAGCTATGGTGATGGGATACCAGGGAAATGACCTGGGTAAAAATAATACCATTATGGCCTGCGTAAAACATTATGCATTGTATGGCGCTGCAGAGGCCGGCAGAGATTACAACACTACCGACATGAGCCACCAAAGAATGTACAACGAATATTTTCCGCCATACAAAGCTGCAGTAGATGCCGGTGTGGGAAGTGTGATGGCAAGTTTTAATGAAGTAGATGGCGTGCCTGCCACAGCAAGTAAATGGCTGATGACAGATGTGCTGCGCAAAGAATGGGGCTTTAAAGGTTTTGTGGTTACGGATTATACCGGCATTAACGAAATGATAGATCATGGCATTGGCGATTTGCAGGCGGTATCTGCAAGGGCATTGATGGCAGGTATAGATATGGATATGGTGGGCGAAGGTTTATTAACCACTACTCAAAAATCTTTATCAGAAAAAAAAGTTACCCTGCTGCAGATTGATGCTGCCTGCAGAAGAATACTGGAAGCAAAATATAAACTGGGTTTGTTTGAAGACCCTTATAAATATTGTGATGATAACAGGGCCAAAACAGAAATTTTTACTGCGGCCAACCGCAAAGAAGCCAGGAGCATTGCAGCGCAAAGTTTTGTATTACTAAAAAATGAACCCCTCCCTTCGGGAGGGGCAGGGGTGGGCTTACTTCCATTAAAAAAAACAGGCACTATTGCATTAGTGGGGCCGCTTGCAGATAATAAAGAAAACATGCCGGGCACCTGGGCGGTAGCTGCCAAATTTGACAATGCCATTTCTGTTTTACAGGGCTTGCAGGAAGTAGTGGGCGATAAAGTAAAAATTCTGCATGCAAGAGGAGCTAATTTAGATGCCGATAGTTTGTTTGAAGACAGAGCCGGCATGTTTGGCAAATCATTAAAAAGAGACAGCAGGCCAGCCAGTGTAATTTTGCAGGAAGCGGTAGATATAGCCAGTCAAAGCGATGTAATTGTTGCCGCCCTTGGCGAATCGGCAGAGATGAGTGGCGAGAGCAGCAGCCGCAGCAATATTGAAATACCACAAATTCAAAAAGATTTATTAATGGCATTAATAAAAACCGGCAAACCTGTTGTGCTGGTTTTATTTACCGGCAGGCCCCTGGCCTTAAAATGGGAAAATGAAAATGTGCCCGCTATTTTAAATGTATGGTTTGGCGGCAGCGAAGCAGGTTATGCCATTGCAGATGTATTGTATGGCGATGTAAATCCTTCGGGAAAATTATCTGCTACGTTTCCGCAGAGCATTGGCCAGGTACCCATTTATTACAATCACAAAAATACAGGCCGTCCGCTGGCAGAAGGGCAATGGTTTCAAAAATTCCGCAGCAATTATTTAGATGTAAGCAACAATCCTCTTTTCCCTTTTGGATATGGATTAAGTTATACCAATTTTAATTACAGCGATTTAAAATTGAGCAGCACATCATTAAAAGGCAATCAAACATTAACCGCATCTGTAACGCTTACCAATGCCGGCAGCTTTGATGGTGCAGAAGTAGTGCAGTTATATATCCGTGATGTGATGGGTAGTGTAACCAGGCCGGTAAAAGAATTAAAGGGCTTTCAAAAAATAATGCTCAAGGCAGGAGAAACTAAAACCATTTCTTTTAATATTACTCCCAACGATTTAAAATTTTATAACTACGATTTAAAATACGATTGGGAAGCCGGCGATTTTGAAATAATGGTAGGCGGAAATTCAAGAGATGTGAAGATGGGTAAAATAAAGTGGAGTAAGTAGCTACAGGAAATTTTTTGCCGGTAAGACGGGAAGACGGGAAAAAAATAGTCAATTAAAAACGTCTTTCCGTCTTACCGGCAAAAAAATAAAGCGAAGCTTTGCTCTATGCCTATTATTATTATTGTTTAAAAAATTATCACATGTCGCTATTATTAAACCGCTCTGTTTTTGGAGATACAAAAAATGCAGGCCATGTTTTAAGTAAAGAAGATGCCGGCCAGCTGCTTAACGACTGGGTAAAAAATGAACGCCTGCAACTGCACATGAAACAGGTGGGCCACCTGATGAAATGCTGGGCGGCACAAAAAGAAATGCTGGATGAAGCCGGGCAGTGGCGTTGGCAAATGGCCGGCCTGCTGCACGATGCCGACTGGGACCAGTGGCCTCAACTTCATTGCAAAAAAATAATTGAAGAGCTGGAAGCCCGCAACATCGACCCCGAAATTATACATGCCATTGCCAGCCATGGCCCCAATCATTTTGGGGTAGAGCCCGTAACACAAATGGATAAAATGCTCTATGCCTTTGATGAGCTGAGCGGCCTTATACATGCCTACAGTTTAATGCGGCCCGAAGGATACACCGGCATGGAATTAAAAGGAGTAAAAAAACGGTTTAAAGAAAAAAGTTTTGCGGCCAATGTAAACCGGGAAGAAATAATGGATGCCATAAGCCGGGCCGGGCTGGAGCTGGATGCAGTGATACAATTTATTGTGGAGCGGCAGGGGGAGGTAGTTTAATTTAAAAGTGTGAACAATGTGTATGCGGGGCTGGAGAAATATAATTAGTTTACAAAAGAGAACTTTTAAAACATTAAAGGTATTTTTATTTAGAAAGTAAGGCTAATTAGAAAACAATCAATTGAAAGTTACGATTTACAAAATGCAGGAAGGGGAAGCTCTTTCAGAATTTGGTTAATGATTTTGAAACAGGCGGATTGGTATGAGCCGGAAAATATTGCTGAAACATTTGGCCCGTCATATTTGTTAGGTAATGGAAGCAACAGGGTGGTATTTAGTATTTCCTGAAATAATTAAAATAGAAAATGAAAAAAATAATCCAGCATATTTTTTTAATATTACCCTTTTGCAGCAGCACTCTTTTTTGTGCAGCACAGGAAATTAATACCCTGGTGCTGAAAGCAAAACAAAAGATTGATAAGGTAAACGATTATGAAGCGGCTGCCAAAATGAAAACCAATGTTACTTTTTTAAAAGTACCCATTGCAACGGTAAAAGTATATTTTAAAAAACCCAATAAGCTTAAAGTAAAAAGCGAAAAAGGAATATCCTTTATACCCAAAGGAGCTGTAAGCATTAATTTAAACAATATACTGGGCACTAATGATTATACCATTATTGATGCAGGAAAAGAGATGATTGGAAAAACACCGGTTAGGGTAGCAAGACTGCTGCCCAATGATGATAACAGCGATGTAGTGCTCAGCACCATTTATATTGATGAGGTAAGTAATCTTATACTGAAAGCAAAAACAACTACCCGGGAAAATGGAACCTACGAACTGCAAATGACTTATGGAAAATATGCAGTTTATGGCCTGCCAGATAAAATTATTTTTGCTTTTAATACAAAAGATTACAAATTGCCCAAGGGCGTAACTTTTGATTTTGATGATGGCACCAGCAATAAGCCTTTAGATAAAAGCAAAGCCAAAAAAGGCAGGGCAGAAATTACTTTTAGCAGCTATACCATTAATAAGGGTTTGCCGGAATCGGTTTTTCTTTAAAGTTTCAGGAGTTCCAGGGGTTTAAGAGGTTGCAAAGGTTGGTTGACCTCTTAAACCTCTTAAACCTTTGAAACCCCTTAAACCTCTCCTCTAAATCTCATCCATATTTATTTTTTCATCCACTGCATTTCTCAACACTGCAGCACTCATCTTTTTTAAAGGATTTTTATACTGCTCACTGTTTTCTTTACGGTTATTTATAATTTGAATGCAGGTAAAAATAGCTTCTCTGAAAGAAGACTCATCAGCAATGCCTTTACCGGCAATATCAAATGCCACTCCATGATCGGGGCTGGTGCGCACTGCAGGTAAGCCTGCTGTGTAATTTACGCCTTCGCCGTGTGCCAGTGATTTAAAAGGAATCAATCCCTGGTCGTGGTAAAGAGCCAGCACTGCATCAAATTTTTCATGCTGGCCACGGGCAAAAAATGCATCGGCACTATAGGGGCCAAAACAGAATATATTTTTTTGTTTGGCTTCTTTAATAGCCGGTTTGATAATTTCTTCTTCTTCCTGGCCCAGCAAACCTTCGTCGCCGGCATGGGGGTTTAAACCCAGCACTGCAATCTTTGGTTTATTAATACCAAAATCTTTTTTCAGCGATTCGTTCATCACCTGCAGTTTACTTATAATATTTTGCGGGGTAATAAACTGTGCCACATCTTTAAGCGGCACATGTTCTGTAAGTAAAGCCACCTTCATATTTTCTGCCACCATAAACATGGCCACATCTTTGGCTTCAAAGAGGTTTTTAAAATAAGGGGTATGCCCCGGAAAATTAAACGTATCTGATTGTATATTTTTTTTATGAATAGGTGCAGTGATAAGGCCGTCTAATTTTCCTGCTTTTAAAGCTTCTGCTGCAATGGTTAAACTTATAATAGCATATTTGCCCCCATTGGCAGTAAGCTGGCCAGGGGTAATATCCATATCTTCTTCCCAGCAGTTGTAAGCATTTACCTGCTTGGGGTTAATGCGGTTAGCATCTTTAATGCTCATAAAGCTAAAATTAGTATCGGACATACTTTTCCTGTAAAAATTAATAAGCCTGTTGCTGGCAAAAATAACGGGGGTGCAATACTCCAGTATCCGGTTATCACTTAGTGTCTTAATAATTATTTCGGGGCCAATGCCATTTATATCTCCACATGTAATACCAATGATGGGTTTATTTTCAACGTTTACACTCATTACAATTTTTTTGTAAAAATACAATGTTTTAAGAACGCCTTAAAGTATCAATGATTTTTTTACAAATAACATTTTTAGTTTATGTTTTTTAGATGCGTTTTTTCATTAAGACTTAATTAGTAAAAACTGCGTTTAATATATCAATGCACTGATTAAATATTGTTTTTATATGTTTGGCACATAAGTAATTAAAGCAATAAGTGCTACCGCTTAAGTAAAATAATTAAATACATACGTTGTAATAATCTGGCTACGCAATAATTAGATAATACACTACGTTCTTTAGTTCTAATAATACCAATTCCTTTAAAAAAACAAATCCAAAACATGAGAAAGCTCTACTCTGCTCTGATTTTATTGCTTGCCGTAAACATTACTAATGCTCAGAATGTTTCTCAGCCTGCAACACCTTTTTCAAAACAGGAAAAAACCAAACCAGGTTTTTTTCAATCTCCGGTTAATAACCGCTCTGCTTACCAGGAAATGGTAGATAGAGAAATGGCCAGCTTTCGTGTAATGAGCCAAACACAGGAAAACCTTATTTCCACCTTGGAATATGATGTAAATTATTACAGGCTTAATTTAAGGATCAATCCGGATACAGCAGCAGGAAAATATATAAGGGGAAATATAACCACTTATTTTACTACCCTGCAAGCTTCTCTTAGTGTAATTAAATTTGATTTTGCCTCTGAGCTAATATGCGACTCTGTGTATTACCATGGAGTAAAAGTATTAGCTGGTAATAAGGTTGAAGATATAGATACACTGGAAATTACAGTGGCTCCAATTGTTACTGCAGGTACATTAGATTCTGTAACCGTTTATTATAGAGGCGTACCAAGGATACCGGGAGGATTTGCCAATATTGGTTATATGCAATCCATACACAACACTAATAAAAATTATGTGTTTACCCTATCTGAGCCTTATAGTGCTTTTACCTGGTGGCCTTGCAAAAGCCGTGTAACCAGCGATAAAGCAGATTCTGTAGATATTATTGTAAGTACACCAACAGCTTTTAAAGTAGCCGCTAATGGTATTGTGGCCAGCGAAACTACAGATGGTACCAACAGAACCACTTTCTGGAAACACCGGTATCCCATTTCATCCTACCAGGTTTGTGTGGCCGTTGCTAATTATGTGCAATACCCCACTACACCAACTATGGTAAATATTAATGGTACCATGATGCCATTTTTTAATTATTTATTTCCGGAAACTGATCTTGCTGCCGGAAGAACAGCACTGGACAGAACGCCGCTAATGCTCACAACTTTTAGTGCCAAGTATGGCGATTATCCTTTTAAAAATGAAAAATACGGGCACTATACATTTGGATTCAGTGGTGGTATGGAGCATAATAGTTTTAGTGGTATGGGTACAGGTACATACAATTCTGCCGATGACTGGAGCGTAATTTCTCATGAACTGGCACATCAGTGGTGGGGTGCAGGTGTAACCTGCGGCAGCTGGAGAGATATTTGGGTAAATGAAAGTTTTGCCAGGTATAGCGAAGTGGTTAGTGCAGAGTTTGCACCTACTACTGCGCCACTAACTACAGCAATACTTCACCGTGCCGCTATTAAAACATCAGCCATTAATCCTACCAACCAGGCAAAGAGTATTTATCAGAATGATACCACCAGTATTAGTACTATTTTTTCACCATCTGTATATATATATGAAAGAGGTGCCATGGTAATAAGCATGCTGCGTATGATGCTAGGCGATGCCAAATTTTTTCAGGCACTTCAAAATTACCAGGCCGACCCCACATTAAAATATAAAAATGCATTTACAGATGATGTAAAAAGGCATATGGAAGCCGTATCTGGCCTGGACCTAAGTATCTTTTTTAGCCAATGGATTTATAACAGGGGATTTGCAGAATATAACGCTGCCAAATGGAATAACAACCTTAAAAATATTGTGATTTCTCTACCGCAAAGTAATCCTGCACCTGCTATAGCTCATTTTGATATGCCGGTAGTAGTTCGCATACTTGGAGCTACTCCTGCCACACAGGATACCACTGTAATTATATACGATCAGACCGGAATTTTATATAAAGTAAATAATGGTGTTTTTACTTCTACCGGTGCAAGCCTGGTGCAATACAATTTATCCTTTACACCCACAAGGGTTGTGTTTGATTCTTTATCGCAGGTATTTGCAAATGGTGCATTTGCAAAAGATCCGGCTCTTACATTGCTGGCTGCAAACAATTTTGTTTTTTCTGCCCAAAAAGATGGCAGAGATGTAAAACTGGTATGGTCTGTTGAAGCTGCTACCTCCTTTAAATCTTTTGAAGTAGAAAAAAGTGCAGATGGAATTACGTTTAATAAAATAGCCACTTTTACATCCAACGATTATCCCAACAGGTTTGATTTTAATACCATTGATTATGCAATAGGTTATGGTAAATTTTATTACAGGGTAAAACTGGTAGAGGCTAACGGAGCTGCAGAATTTTCTAAAACCATTGTGGTAGCCAATAATACAGCCAGCGGTCTTTTTACGGTAACTCCCAATCCTGCAAAAGATTTTATTGTTCTTAAATATACAGGAACCCTGCAGGCAAAAATAAATATTAAAATATTTGATGCAAGTGCAAGACTCGTAAAAAAAATAAATCAGCAATTGGTTTCTTTAAATAACCAGCCGGTTATTTCTATAAAGAACCTTACTGCAGGCAGTTACTATGTAGAAATTGAAGGCCTGAACAATGAAAAAATTACCCAAAAAATTGTGGTTATAAAATAAAAACCCCGTTGACTGAACCGAATAAAAAAATTCTGATACAATGAAAAATATTTTCTCATCTGCCTTCTTCAAATTACCACCAATAATGGTATTGCTGATAGGTTCTTTGATTGCTTCGGAGCTCTCCATGGCGCAGCAGGCTACCGTTTCTATACCCGTTGGTATAGGAAGGCCTTGTGGTGCCGGTTCAATAAATGATTCATTAAAATATTTTGATTATAACTCTACAACCAATGTATTAACTAATAGAAGCATCTGCAAACCAGATCTTGCGGCTCCGCCTTTTACATTGCCTCCGGGCTTTAGTACCAGTTTATCTTCTATTACATTTGATCCCTATGATGGTTATTTATATTTTACCCAAATTAAAAGGGTTTTAGGGATATTCAATTCTTATACTTACAGGTGGTTACCTACAGTGTGTCCCGCTGCTCCGGCTAATTTACCTGTGTACCGCACTTTTATAAACCAGTTTGTAGCAGGGGTAGAGTTTGACCAGGCTACCGGGCTGGCTTACCAGATAAATTTTGTAGATACTTCTGGTATTCCATCATCACCGGTAGATGCTGCAACCGCAGGGCAGTATAACTCCAATGCAATAGTAAATGGTTTTCCTGCAGTAGCTTATTATGATGCTACAAATACAGCATTAAAATATGCAAGAGCGCTTGATGCAGATGGTTTAACATGGAGTGCACCGGTTACTATTGATGCTCCTAATACTACAGGGCAGTACACCAGTATGACAGTGATAAATGGTAACCCGGCAATTGCTTATTATGATGCTACAACTTTAGATTTAAGGTATGTGAGAGCTACAGATGCCAATGGTACCTCATGGGGTGCACCCATTACCGTAGATGCAACAAATGATGTTGGGCAATATGCATCTCTTACCACAGTAAATGGTAACCCTGCAATAGCCTATTACGAAAATACCAATAAAAATTTAATGTATGTAAGGGCTACAAATGTAAACGGCACGGCATGGGCTGCACCTTTAACTGTTGAGGCGGCAGGCACTACAGGATTATACATTTCCATGAAAGTTATAAATGGTAATCCTGCAATGTCATACTATATTGGTACCGGCCAGGATTTAAAATATATAAGAGCAACTGATGCCAATGGTACAGCCTGGACTGCGGGCATATTACTTGCCACTGCAGGCAATACAGGCAACTATACTTCTATGGCAGTTGTAAATGGCAACCCTGCAATTTCTTATTATGATGTTTCTAATCTGGATTTAAAATATATAATAGCTACAGATGCCAGCGGCACTGCATGGGGAGCAGAAACAACAGTTTTTGCTACAGGTGATGCAGGTTCTTATAATTCTCTTGCAGTAGTAAATGGCAACCCTGCTATTTCTTATTATGATGGCACCGGCGCAGATTTAAAATATTTACGGGCCACAAATGTAAACGGTACAGCCTGGGGTACACCAGTTATTGCCGATGATGCTGCCGGAACAGTGGGCCAATACAGCAATCTGCTGGTGGTAAACGGCAAGCCTGCCATTACACATTACGATAATACAAATGGAGATTTAAAATACACAAGATCCAGGGATGTAAACGGAACGGTATGGTATTTTAATAGCTTGGTGTATAATATGGAATTGCAGGAAGTAAATTTTGCTTTGGGTACACTTGGGGTTTTAAAACCCATTAGTTTTCCCGGAAAATATATTTACAGGCAAAGTGGCGATGTGGTAATGACACCCAGCGGCCAGATGCTGGCCATATTTAATAATAAATATTTTACCGTAAACTGGAAAGATTATGGTACAGCCGCTCCATTAGTGGCCACTTATATTGATACCATAAATATTGGCACTAATAACCTGATAGGTCTTTCCTACTCAGGCGGTAAACTGGTGGGAAGCATCCGTTCAAATCCGTCGGGAAGCTGTTTTTATAATGAAATTGATATTTTAACGGGTGCCCAAAGCCCGGTTACCAATGGAAATGCTCCGGCTACACTGTTCAGTTCTGCAGATATGACCAATATTACTTCTGGTATTGGCGCAGCTAAAAAATTGGTATCGGCAGTAGAAAATCCTGTGGGGTCTGGAACCTACGATATTGTTTATGAAGTAATCATAAGAAATTATGGAGGCACACCTATTACAAATCTTCAGGCTTACGATACGCTAAATAATATAAACGGCTTTGCCAATGTAATAAGTAGCTCTATTTCTTCTTTTATTGCACCTGCAGGCTTTACACAAAATCCTTTATTTAACGGAAAAACGGCAGGTAACTTTAGCCTGCTCACCCCTGGAAGCACTTTATCAAATATTCCCGGGCAAAATACCATAACCTTACAAATTACCTGCAGAATTTCTAATATTTTAGCTGGTATTGTTTATAATAACCAGGTGGCCGTTATTGGTACTGGCTTACTCGGAGATGCAATAAGAGATGTATCTACCAATGGCAATAAACCAGATTTAAACAGTAATGATAAACCCGATGATGTGGGCGAAAGCCAGCCCACACCACTTTTAATTTCTGTGGTGGCACAAACACCGCCCTGCGCTACTTTAAGTAAAGTATTGTTTAGCCAGGATTTTGGCAGCGGAACAGGATTGGTTATTACTGCACCAGCGCCTGTTTTAGGTGCCGGAGTATCAGGAGGTTTAAATAGCATTAGTTATACGGCCACTATTGTTCAGCCCATAACTACCGAAACATTTACCATAACCGATAATGCGCAAAATGCCAATACAGCAGAATTTATAAGTTTAACAGACAAAACCGGAAATGCAAACGGGCGCATGCTTATTGTAAATGCAGATGCGGCCAATACAACAATGTACCGTGGCGGATTTACCTACAACCTTTGCCCCAAACAGCAATATTCTATTTCTTTTTATGCAGCTTTTATAGGTAACGCTGCTTATCAAACAAAGTGTAACGCATTTGGCGGCTTCAGGTATCCAAAATTAAAAGTTAGGGTAAAAGATGGGGTATCCGGATTGATTATTACCGAAATTTCAACCGCAGATATTACCAGCACAGCCTGGCAGCAGTTAGGGATAAAATTTGTAAGCCCTGCCTCTTATACATCAATAACATTCGAAATTATAAATGATGCTCCCGGTGGCTGCGGTAACGATATTGCATTAGATGATGTTCAGTTTGGCTCATGTGATCCGCTGGCTTTTGTAAGTGCAAATTCAGTATCGGGTTGTTTGGGAGGTTCTTCTGTACTTTCCGGTGGGTTAACAGATCCTGCTGCAATCCCCGGTACAAAAGATTACCAATGGCAGGTATCCACTGCATTGGCCGGCCCTTATACAGATATTGTGGGTGCTATTTCTGCCACTTATACAATTAACCCTTTATTACCGTCAGATACCGGTAAGTATTATCGTTTACTGGTTTCTGCCCAGGGTAATATAGGCAATGTAAACTGCCGTTTTAACTCAACCTCAATTTTGCTTTCAGGTAAAATAAATTCGTCGGCAACAGGTGCGGTTACCGGTAAAAACAAAAACAATATTTGCGCCGGGCTTCCTGTAAACTTATCGGTTACCGGTGGTGTACTGGGTACAGGTGCCACATGGGATTGGTACGATGCAAGCTGCACCGGCACTTTCCTCGGCAGCGGCACTGCCATAACAGTAAACCCTGCGGCAAGCAACACTTATTATGTAAAGGCAGCAGGAGTTTGTAATACCACTTCATGCGTTCCGGTAGCCATATTTATTACCTGCGATATAGACAAGGATGATGATGGCATACCGGATTATGTAGAAAGTTATATGCCTGCTGCGTTGGCAGATGATAACAGCAATGGTATTACCAATGCTTTTGATCCGCTTTACCCCGGCTTTGTAGATACCAATAATGATTATATAAACGATAATTTTCAGGCAGATGGAGATAGTGACAGCGATGCAATACTCAATTATCTGGATACCAGTTTTCCTGGCCGGGTAGATAGTAATGGTGATGGAATTGATGACCGTTTTGATATGGATCTTGATGGTATCATAAACATGCTGGACCTTGACAGTGATAATGATGGTATTACAGATGTGGCAGAAGAAACCGGAACAGATGCAAATGGTGATGGCCGTATAGATAATTATGCAGATACAGATACAGATGGCTTATCGCAAAATGTGGATGGCAATAATACCGGTGCAAGAATATCTGGTATAGGATTAGGATTAATAGACCTGGATGCAGATGGCAAACCTAATACAATAGATCTGGATAGTGACGGCGATGGCATACCTGATGTAGTAGAAGCCGGCGGACCCGATGCCAATAATAATGCTAAAATAGATGGCTTTGTGGATGCAAATAGTGATGGCCTCATTGATACTTATATTAATGCATCAGCATTGCTGCGTACCGGTGCAGATGTAAACAGTGATGGCCGTGCAGACAGCTATCCATTTAAAAACTTTGACAACGACAAAAGAGCAAATCCTTACGATGTAGACAGCGATATGGATGGTATTGTAGATGCACTTGAAGCAGGATTTGCAGATACCGATTTTAATGGTTTTGCAGATGGAGCAGTAAGTGCCGATGGCTGGAATACCGCATTACATTTACAGCCATCTTTAAACCTTTTAAACACCGATGGTATTGGTAAACCAAATTACCTGGATATTGATGCTGATGGAGATGGTATTCCGGATAATGTAGAAGGGATGACAACAGCAGGTTATAAATTTCCGCTTTATACCGATACCGATGGCGATGGCCTGGATAATGCTTATGATGGTGCACCATGGGCAGCAACATTTGGTGGTGCAGGAGTTGCACTATCCGATAAAGATCTTGATGGTAAACCAGACTATATAGACCTGGATACAGATTCAGATGGTCAGCCCGATATTGTAGAAGGAAACGATTATAATTTTAATGGTATTGCAGATGACCTTATTACTCCAACAGGTTTAGATACCGATGGCGATGGTTTGGATAACCGTTTTGATTCTTTAAACTCTGTTACTGACATACGTGGTACATCTTATATGATGGGTACGGGAGGAAGTCTTACTGGCGATCCCACACCAGGTACCAGGGCTCCTGTGCAAAAATTTACAATAGCACAACCTGAAAGAGACTGGCGATATGTAACCTATGTGCTGCCCCTGCAATACCTGCAGCTAAGCGGAGCCGAAAATAAAAATAACGTAACCCTTAACTGGGGTGTAATAACCAGTGCAGCA
>JAYVGA010000431.1:0-25424 GCA_043772635.1 Chitinophagaceae bacterium | reverse complement strand
CTTCATTTAAAGTGGCACCCATTTTTGCCATTACATAGCCCGAAAAATAATCCGCTTCAATTTCTTTTGCCGGTGTACTGCCGCTGCTGCTCACCACATGATTGCGGTAATGATGCCCCATTTCGTGGGCCATCACACTCAGCGAAGCCCATTTTGTTTTTGCATAACTATCCAGGTTTTCTAAAAAATTATTATCATACACAATATAACGCTGGTTGCGTATGATAGTAGCATATGCATTGTTGATACCGTTTTGTTCCCGGATATTAAAATTCTCCTGCCAGTTTATACTATCCAGCATCCTGTTTACATAAGTGCCGGCTTCGTACACAGATTGAAAGCTGGATTGAGTACTGGCTGGTGGAATAATAAAGCCACATTGGTTTATTTTTTGTGCAGCAGCAAACTGGGTAATTGCTATGGATATTATAACGAAGAATTTTTTCATGCCTTGTATTTAAAATACAAGAGGCAATAAATAAGCCAAATGTTTTTTAATCAGGGCTGTTATTTTTTAAAAGAATTGCATTACTGCAAAATAACATTGATGGCTAAAAACAATCTAAATAAAAACAGCAGATTAGCGCATTTTTTTCTATTAATAATTCAATCTGTAACAGGATGCTCCGGGTTTTATTAATAAGTCTCTTCCACATCAAGCATAGGTGCCAGGTTCTTCAGCTCTTCATCTGTAAATAATCTTGATTCAATAAAAAACCGGACACCCAAAGGAATTTCTATAGAAAAACTGCTCCCTCTTCCCGCCGTTACATTTAATATAAGCTGGGTATATTTTACATATTCAAACTGGTCGGCTGCCATATAAAATTTACAATCTTCTATTTCGCCCAGGCATACATCGCTGCCACCCAACTTAAACTCCCCCTTGGTAAAACACATCGGCTGGCTGCCATCGCAGCATCCCCCACTCTGGTGAAACATCAATGGGCCATGCAGTTCCTGCAGCTTTTTTATCAGTTCCCTGGCTGTTGCTGTTGTTATTACTCTTTGTACCGGCATAGTTAATAATCTTGATGGTTAAAAAAAAGAAGCAGCGACGATTGCCGCTGCTTCCGGTTCTTCAGAGTTTGTATGCATAGTTTTAAAAGAATATCATGTAAGAATATTTTTTTGCCGGTAAGGCGGTTAAGCCGTAATCTTTGTAACATCTATTTATAAAACGTCTTCCCGGCTTTCCGGCCATAAAAAAATCTATACTTAAAAAAAGCCCAATCTCTGTTTGCTGTAAGACACCAGCATATTTTTTGTCTGGCGGTAATGGTTAAGCATCATCTTATGATTCTCTCTTCCAAAACCTGATTTTTTATACCCGCCAAAAGGTGCATGTGCAGGATAATGATGATAACAGTTTACCCATACCCGCCCAGCCTGTATGGCCCGGGGCACCTGGTAAATTTCATGCGCATCCCTTGTCCATACGCCGGCACCCAATCCATATAAAGTATCATTGGCTATGGCAATGGCTTCTTCTGTTGTTTTAAAAGTAGTAACAGAAACCACTGGCCAAAAATTTCTTCCTGAAAAACCCTCATCTTATTATTTCCTTTAAAAATAGTAGGCTTAATATAATAGCCATGTTCCAGCCCGCTGTTTTGATGAAACGCTTCGCCGCCACAAAGCACCTGTGCACCTTCCTGTTTGCCAATATCCATATAGCTCAGTATTTTTTTATACTGATCTTCCGATGCCTGTGCACCCATCATCACATTACTGTCTAAAGGATTGCCCAGTTTAATGGCATTGGCACGCTGCACTACCCTCTCCATAAATTTATCATAGATATTTTCATGCACCAATATCCGGGATGGGCAGGTACAAACTTCTCCCTGGTTTAATGCAAACATTACAGCACCTTCTATTGCTTTGTCAAAAAAATCATCATCGGCATCTGCTACCGATTCAAAAAAAATATTAGGGCTCTTGCCACCCAGTTCCATCGTTACAGGAATTAAATTTTCCGATGCATATTGCATAATCAATCTGCCGGTGGTGGTTTCGCCGGTAAAAGCTACTTTATTTATGCGGGGAGATGCGGCCAGTGGCTTACCTGCTTCGGGGCCAAAACCAGTAACAATATTCAATACACCTTTGGGCAGTATATCGCCAATCAATTCCATAAGGCACATAATACTGGTGGGTGTTTGCTCTGCAGGTTTTACTACTACGGTGCATCCAGCAGCAAGGGCCGGTGCAATTTTCCAGGTGGCCATAAGCAAAGGAAAGTTCCATGGAATTATCTGGCCCACTACACCAATAGGTTCGTGCAGGTTAATGCTCACGGTGTTTTCATCATGCTCGCTTATGGTTCCTTCTTCGCTGCGGATAACGCCGGCAAAATAACGGAAATGATCTACCACCAGCGGAAGATCTGCAGCTCTTGTTTCTCTTATGGCTTTACCATTGTCTATGGTTTCTACAATGGCCAGGTATTCCAGGTTATCTTCTATAACCTGTGCAATTTTTATAAGCAGGTTGCTGCGGTAAGCGGCCGCCGTTTTGCCCCAGGTTTTAAAAGCCTTCTGTGCCGCATCCACGGCTTTTTCTACATCTTTTGCATTGCCTCTTGCGGCCTGGGTAAATACTTTTCCATCAATGGGCGATACATTGTCAAAATATTCTCCACTGCTGGGCGGCACCCATTCTCCTCCAATAAAGTGATTGTATTTTTCTTTAAAAGCTGGCCTCGCTGCAATGGTAGATGCAGGAGCCTCTGCGGTAACTGTACTCATACTTATGGCATTTAATCGTTAAATAATAGGCTAACTTCCATAACATCTAAATCAACCCACAGTATTTTTGTATTTATAAATAGCACAATTGTACTAAATGGTTGGCGGCTTAAAACATATTGTTTAATTTAAATTTCTAAACACACCCATTGGCATCCCGTAATTACATAAATAAGATAGACCTCACGCATCCAAAGTATTTGCAAACGCTGGTAGAAAACCGGCGCGTATATAATTTACAAAATTGTGAACTGAATGTTTTTGAAAGTTACCAGGAGGCTTACAGGGTACCGCTTACCTTCAGCGAATTTGTAATTACGAGTATGGTGAGAGGGAAAAAAGTAATGCACCTCTTTGATAAACCCAGCTTTGTATACCTGCCCGGCGAAACGGTTATAGTACCTGCTGATGAAACGATGGTAATAGATTTTCCGGAAGCCAAACAAAACAATCCCACACAATGTATTGCACTGGCTGTAGATGCACGCTATGTAAATGATACTATAGCGTACCTAAATACTTTTTACAACAGCGATCCAGATATTGCTCACAACTGGAAACTGCAGTTTAACCAATACCATTTTGCCAATGAAAATGAAGTGTCGGATCTTATTAATAAACTCATACGGGTGTGCAGCAGTGCAGATAAAGCTAAAAATATTTATGCCGATTTAAATCTTAAAGAACTGCTTATACGCCTGCTGCAGAGCCAGCACATGGCGCAGGTAAGCACAGAAGCCGGCCAGCAGCACAACCATAGCCGCCTGCATTATGTGCTGCATTTTATTCATGAGCACCTCACCGAAAAAATTACGGTGGATAGCCTTATCCGCAAAGCATACATGAGCCGCAACGGTTTTTTTAAATGGTTTAAAGAACAGTTTGGTATTACTCCGCTGGAATATATAAACAGGGAACGGATAAAGCTGGCCAAACAATTATTGGCCGACAGCAAAAACAGCATCACTTCTGTGAGCATGCAAAGTGGCTTTGCCGATGTAAATTATTTTGTAAGGTTATTTAAAAAAGCAGAAGGCATTACTCCGGGTTCTTACCAGGGATGCATACAGAGTTGATTTGTATGATGCCTTTGGCTGCATTGGAGAAGGATTGTAGGCCTTTGAAAAAAGACAGGTAAAGAAGTTATGTTGCTTTAAAACTTTGCTAACTGTTTGCAACCATACACATGCAATAAGTATTTCACCCGTGCATTTTTGGCAATTATTTATACTATTTTTGTGGCTAAATCGTTTTAATCAATATCAACCTCCAATAGCCTTGAATTTTTTACGCATTTTCTTATCAGCATTCATATATCTTTTATTTATAACCAGGCTTAGTGCTCAGAATATAAGCTTCTCCGGTACTATACAGGATGGCCATTCCAAAGAACCCATCAGTTATGCTTCTGTTTATTTTTCAAAATCGGTAATAGGCAAAACATCAGACAGTGCAGGTAACTTTACATTTAATATTCCACATTTTTTAAAAGATACCCTGGTTGTAAGTTATGTGGGTTACGAATTGTTTAAACTTCCACTGACCGATTCTATTAATAATAAAAAAATCATCATTGACCTGCAAAGAGGTGTGGGGACCAACAACGTAATTGTAAAAACAAAATTTAGCAGAGGATTATTTTTATGGAAAAAAATAATGGCTAAAAAGAAACAATACAACCGCTACAACCTGCCCAATTTTAGTTACGAAGCTTATAACAAACTGGAAATTGATATTAAAAATTTTAAGGCAGAAAAAGCAAAGAAAAATTTTTTATTAAAACCCTTTGCATTTGTATTTGATAATATAGACAGCAGCTCCGAAAAAGAACCTTTTTTACCTGCCTACCTTTTAGAAAGTGTGAGCGATTATGCATTTCAGCGTAGCCCCAAAAAATATTCAGAAACTATAAAAGCCACTAAAACAATCGGTTTTAAAAATGAAAGTTTTTCAAAGCTCATGGGTGTAATGAACCAGAACATAAACATCTACGGAAATTATATAAATATTATAGATAAAGATTTTATCGGCCCCTTAAATGAAAATGCAGATGTGTACTATAATTTTTCGGTACCCGATACACAGATAACCAACGGAAATAAAATATATCATTTTGTTTTTACACCAAAGCATCCGGGGCAAAATACTTTTTTGGGTGATGCATGGGTAACCGGGCTAACATTTCAGATACAAAAAATAAACCTGTACCTGGGCAAAGATGCCAACATAAATTATATAGACAGGATAAGTGTGTTCCAGGAATTTATTCCTTTAAACGACAGTGTATATTTTTTAAACAGGGATAAATTTTTTGCCGATTTTAAAGTACTGGGCAAACAGTCGCTTACATTCATTGGGAGAAAAACAACCTCCTACCGCAATATTGTTTATAACAGCGATGTTGTTACCCAATTTTTTAAACAACAGAATATTGAAGAAGTGGTAAAGGCAGATCCCGGCAGCAATGCCACGGCAGATTCTGTATGGACTACACTTCGCCACGACAGCTTATCTAAAAATGAAAAAGCTATTTATACCACGATTGATAAATTGCTGCAGATGCCCAAATTTCAGCGTTTGCAAAACACTTTAAAATTTATTGGAACCGGTTATAAACAACTTTCTAATTTTGAAATTGGCCCCTGGTTTAACTGGATAAGCAGCAACAGCTGGGAAGGCACCCGCTTCAGGTTCGACCTGGGCACCACCACCGGTTTTAATAAAAATATTTACCTGCACAGCTACCTGGCTTATGGCACATTAGATAAAAATATAAAAGGAAAAGCAGAAGCCTATTGGATACTAAAGCGCAATCCAAACCGCTTAAGACTGCATTTGTCTTATTCCAACGATATTGATAATGGCATCAATCAACTAGGCGATGTGGGGCAGGATAATATTTTTTCGCTGGCTATACGAAAGCCCAATACTACCCGCAAATTTATACAGCTAAAAGACCTGCGGTTTGAAGTATTTAACGAAATAGGCAAAGGGTTTTCTACAGAATGGTTTGTATCGCACCGCCAGTATAATCCGCTAAAAAATTTACCACTAAAAACAAGTTTTCCGGCAAAAAATGGCGAGCCGCTAAACAGTTTTGAACTGGCATTAAAATTACGTTTTGCCTACCTGGAAACATTTGTAGAAGGCGATTATTTCCGCTCTTCGCTGGGTACAAAATATCCTGTTGCAGAGCTGGTATTAACCAAAGGTTTCTCCGGCGTTTTTAAAAGCGCATACGATTATACAAAAATTGCATTAACGGTTAAAGACTATATGAAAATTTCTCCCTACGGATCTTTCTCCTATAAACTATATGCCGGAAAAATTTTTGGAACACTGCCCTTTACCCTTTTAGAAAACCATCCTGGCAATGATATTTATTACTACAGTTCCGGAAGTTTTAATCTTATGAACCGCTTTGAATATTTAAGCGATAAATACGCAGGCATTAATGTGGAGCATAATATTGGCTCCGGGTTATTCCGTTTTACAAACATAACCCGCAAATTAAAGTGGCGCCAGTTTTGGAATGCAAAAGCGGTAACAGGTTCTTTAAGCAATGAAAATACTGCACTAAACAATACTACAGGAATATTTAAAACCTTAAATAAAAAAACTTACCTCGAAATGGGTACCGGCATTGACAATATTTTTAAACTCTTCCGCATAGATTTTATATGGAGGGTTTTACCAAGGCCATTGCCCGAAAATAAAACCTCAAGGTTCGGAATATTTGGAAGCTTCCAGTTTCAGTTTTAATAAATTAATTCTACCAGGTGGCCTGCTTGCATGTAACACCATCCTGGCTTTAATCTTTTACAACAAATTTTTCTATCCCCTAATTCTAATATTTAAATTCCTTACAAAATAAAAACTACATTTTTTGTTTTAAACCAATTACCTGCTGCCCAGTCTCATACTAAAATTAATAATTATGAAAGCAATAAAAAAAGGCATTGTCCTGTTTGCAGTATGGGGAGTATCCATTTCTACTGTTATGGCCCAGTATGCAGCCACAGCAGATTCTACGGGTTTGCCCGGAGATCATTTCAGCCTGCAGGGCGCACTTCAACTATTTGAAAAAGCAGGTTCGCCGGAAGAATTTGAAAAATTAATTAATGAAGAAAATAACCCTGTAAATAATCTTGATTTAAATGAAGATGGCAAAGTGGATTATATCCGTGTACTGGATAAAATGCAAAACGATGCTCATGTGCTTATACTTCAAACTCCGGTATCAGCATCAGAAAACCAGGACATTGCTGTTATTGAAATTGAAAAAACCGGTGATACATCGGCCATGCTTCAGATAATTGGAGATGAAGATATTTTTGGTGAAGAAATAATTGCAGAACCCGATGGCGGCGGAGATGATGAAGGTATGCTGAATAATTTTAACAGCAACAATAGCAGTGGCCCTGATGCAGGCAATGCTTTTTACCAACCCCGTTTTATTGTAAATGTATTTTTCTGGCCATCTGTACAATTTATGTACCGCCCTGTTTACAGGCCCTGGTTTTCTCCGTGGAGATGGAATTATTATCCTACGGCATGGCGACCATGGAGACCCTATGCATACAATGTTTGGCACCCCCGCAGAATTAATTATTACAGAACACCCTTTATAGTGGTAACAACACACCGTGCTGTTCGTGCACATAGAATTTATTCTCCAATAAGGGTTACATCAATATCTGTAAGAAACCGTAATGCAGTTGCCGTAAATAATTACAGGGTTACTAAAAGCAGAACAACTGTTACCGGCCCAAGGGGAAATAAATCTGTTAGAAAAACAACCACCGTAAGAGGGCCCGGAGGAAATGTAAGAGCAAGGAAAACTACTGTTCGCAGGAGAAGGGGATAGAAAAATAGCCGTTAAATAAAAAGAAAATACACATAGGGCAAAAAACGCAATAGTAAATAAAATAATAAACCCATTAAGAAGCTGTTTGAGTTATTTGCCTGAAATTTATTATAGGATATGAAATGTTGCCATTGTGTATGCCGATGAAAGCCTGTCTGGCTGCGCCGGCAGACATGGATCGTAACATCCCTGCATTGATGTAGGGAATGATGCCCCCGCTAAGGTGGGGCAGGCTATGAAATTTTTTTGGTGGTATTCAAAATAAATAACTCAAACAGCTTCTTAATCTTTCCCAGTTTCAAAATTCACCGTTATCTACATAATACATTCAACATATTACATTCAAAATTCAGCATCCACCATCTCATATCTTCTTTTTATACAAAATTGTTCTTACAAACTAAAAACCGCCCTCAGGCTTTTAAGGGTATTTACATTTTTAAACTGGTGCAGTTTTGATAAGGGTTTTAAAATAGAAACAATAAGTGCCAAAGGAATTTTATTTCTTTTCATAGCGAGGTAATCACGGCGGTTGGCTCTTAATCTTTGTTTAATATTTATATTGCTTGCACCCCCCGCCCTCATTCTCACTATAAGTTTGGGCAGATAACAGGCCGTAACATTATGCTTAAAAAGGTAACGTGACATAAACTCATAATCTGCAGCAGTAAAATAATGGTTTTCATATCCCCCATATTTTGCTATCAGGCTATGCTTTATATAAAATGTTGGATGAGCAGGCATCCAACCATATAAAAAACGGCTTCTTTTATACGGCTCCCCTTTCCAAACCCGCAGCACCTGCTCAGGATTGTCCTGTGCTACATATTCAAGATCCCCATAAACACAATCGGTTTTCTCCTGTAAAAATACTTTTACAATATTATAAATTACCTGGTTATTATCCAGTACATCATCACTGTTTAAAACGCCCACGATATCCCCCGTAGCCAGGCTCATGCCTTTATTAATGGCATCATACATACCCCGGTCTGTTTCCGAAATCCATTTTGAAATGCCTGATTCATGTTGCTTAATAATACCGATAGTACCATCAGTAGACTTTCCATCTATAATGATATGCTCAATATTGCCGTAATGCTGCCCCTGTACAGACTGAATACAATCTGCAAGAAATTTTTCGGAATTAAGTGTAACAGTTATTATAGAAACTTTCATGAAGTAAGCAGTTGCTTTAAATCACGGGCAGAAAATTTTGGGATTTATTAGGATAAGAGGCAGAGTAATAAAAAGGTAATAAGTAGAGTGTATATTAAGATAATAATATCTAACAAAAAAACTATTTTTTAAAAATTAGATATTAAATGAAAAAATTACAGTTTTGTGAATGATATTTACTTGATTTTACGATAATTCCTATCTTTCCAAATACAGAACACGCTTACTTTATATTTCTGTCTTTTATTTTGGTGCAGGGATTTCCATTATAAATACTATATGATGCAAGGTTATCAGAAGCAACAGAACCTGCTGCAAGTACTGCGTGATTATGGCAAATAATACCGGGGCACACAATTGCTTTGGCACCAATCCATACACCATCCTCCAGTACAATGGGCTGCACAATCAAATCAAAGCCCGGCTTATTGTAATCATGATTACCACATAGTAACAATGCGCCCTGCGAAATACAAACATGATTACCTATTTCTACCATCGCAAGGTTGTCAATCCACACGTTTTCACCTATCCAGCAAAAATCTCCAATGCGCAGAAACCAGGGATATTTTATACTTACACCTGGTTTTATAATTAGTCCTCTACCTATGCTGGCTCCAAATAATTTTAAAAGCAATACTTTAATTGTATAAAAAGGAAATAAAGAGGATTTAAATACCAGGAGGTTAAATAAAAACCAGGCTGCCCTTTTAAAAATAGATCCTGGGCGGTAAAATTTATTATTGTAGTTTGCTAAATTGGTTGAATTCATTTATCGGTTACTGTGTTTCCCTTATTAAAAAAATAAATCATTATAAAAATAAGAATATAAGCAAATATAGTGAACCATGTATGATGATCTATTCCCATCGGCATAGACTGATTTTTATTAATTACAATGAGGAATAGACTGATGCGCAATACATTAATAAGCCACAATAACAAAAGACCACCAATTATCCATGCTATTTTTTTTAGGATGGCTCCCATACTTGCCGCTATATAAGCTATCCAAAAACTATATACTCCATAGCCAACACAATCCATCGCAATTATGACACCCCTTTTGTTTACAATTCTTATAACAAAGCCTTGTTCTGTGCTTGTTCTTATACCAAAAATACTTAATGCCCATCCAATACCGCTAATCAAAGATTGTTTTAACCAGCTCACATAATCAAGGTATTTTTCTACAAAAGGGCTATAGTACCCTCCGGGTGCAGATAAACCAATACTTGCTATTGTGCCGTAATATAACAATGTAAATAGCAGTAAGAACTTTATTACAAACAATAAAAATTGTCTATGAATTAAAAATTTCAATTGTCGTTTTTAAAAATTAAACATTTGCTGGTAAGCTGTTTTAATTGCAACAGTATCTATATTTTTAGCAGCAAATTTAATAGCTCCGTCTGACCATTTTTTAAACCGGGCTTCGTCCATAAAAGCAAAATGTATAATGGCATTTGTTATTGAATCTACATTAGTTTCTACATTAATCCCTGCCTGCTCAATTTCAAGAGCATTCCATGGAGTGTAGTTACTTGTAATAACAGGAAGACCAGCACTTAAAGCTTCATAAATAGCATGACCGAAATTTTCGCTTTTGCTTGGAAGGATAAATACCTGTGAGGTTGCCAGTTTTTCAGGAACACATGGAGGTGAGATTCCATCATGATAAAGTACACTTATATTTGCCGGCAATTGATGAATTTGGGAAAGACATTGTTCCCAATAATGCTTTTCCTTTACGGGCCCATAAATATCATATTGTATTTTGCCTGTGCAATTTTGTAATGCCTGTAAAACAAGCAGTATATTTTTCATAGAACTGATAAGTGCAATACTGATGAGATGTAAACTATTTTCCTTTTTTTGAGGCAGGTTTAATGGTTCTATTTTTCGTGGAAAATTAGCCGCTTCATATAACTGTACATTCCTGCCAAATTGCTCTTCAATATAAGCAGCTTCTAAAGAGTCAGTAGCATGAAAACCGCATTTTTTTTTTATACCCAACCATATCATGAGCTGTAGAAAAACTTTTTTCTTAATTGATTTTTGGCTTAGTGCGCCGGCATGCAACATACCCCGTACAGATAATATTTTGACTTTCGCCTCTCCTAAAAATAAAGGTATTATGGTAAAATGCCAGGAGTAAATTCCTATCATATACAAGCAGCCCGGTTTTATAATATTCAGTTGGTTTATCAACTGCTTACTACGGTTTTGCCTACCGGCATACCAAACTTTTGTATGTTTATTATAAGGCAGCCATTGAGAGGTGCTTGTAATATTCAATGGCAACCCTTCTAAATCTGTATTACTGCAAAAAATATAAAACTCATACCCTGCATTTAATTCATTTACCATATTGGCTATGCTCTGCACAGGCCCTCCGGCTTTATAAGCAGGATAAAACCATGGTATGGTAATAAATATTTTTTTCAAAAAAAGTAGTGTTTGAATTTAATGCCCCGGGTGTATAAGAATCAAGTCACTTAATTTATTTGCTCAATGTATTACCAATTTTTGATTATCCTGAACAGGCATCTTCTGAATTTTAATTTCTTTCCTTTAATTAATAATTGCTCACTTTTGTTTTTCGCTGAGCGACACCCTCAAGTAATTATACAACCATGGAAAGAAGAAAATTTTCAGCATAAAAAAAGTTAATAACGTAGCAAATAACCTTCCCATTAAAAGAGTTCCATCTGATTCAAAAGCATGAAATTCAATATACATTGAACCTACCACAGCATAATTAAAAACGAAATTATTACTTGAATGTTTTATAAAATAAAAATAAGTTCCCCCAAAAATAAATCCAAGTACCAGCAAAGGAAAAAACATTCCATAATACCCAAAATCTATATAACAATCTGCAAAGTAGCCAAGGCTAAAAGACACACCGCCACGTGCACCTAAATAGCTTATGCCAGTATATCTTGTGGCTTTAACAGAAGACTCCAGGTTAGGTTTATTGGGATTAAAAAACCTGGGTGTTGTTACAAACTCCAGTATACTTTTAATATTACCTCCATATTCATGTGGTAGAACCGCAGGTACCCGATCCATTGTTTTTGCGAGGTGGTATGTGTACTGAAGACGTGCAAAAAATTCTGCTGCAGCATCATCAAAATTATTTTCATTACGCTTACCCGACAGTTCTATCAATTTAGATAATGCATCTTCTTTACCTACACTTACCAATTGAGACTTTGTTCCTTTATTTAAGAATACACGATACTCCCCTTTTATACTGGTCCACATAACTCCTAAATAAAAAAGAGCCAATACTGCTATTGCAGTAAAAATAACATGCTTTAATTTTACTTCGGTTAAAAACACAATAGCAATAAACCCACCAAAAAACATTACTGTTTTAAAATCGGAGAAGAAACTGAAAAACCCTAACGAAAATTCTAAAAGTACAAAAAACAAAAAATATTTTTGCATCCGTTTTTTTAAAAATACCTGAAAGCCAAATAAAATAAAACAGAACCATTTTATTTTTACCACACTTATAATTATTTGAGAAAAACCTGCAAATAAAAATGCTACCCCTCCTAAAGCATTGGTTAAAAAAAACGCTATTACATAAACTCTAAAAGTCCTTTCTACTGATAATCTGTTAGCGTGCGACCTGAATGCCTGAATGGAAATACAGGGGATTTTATATTGATAATAAATAATTGGGGCAAATAAAACCATCAGACCTATATAGGCTGTTACTGTTGCAGCTCCGGTATGCTCTGAACGAAAATTAATATCCTTGCCCAAAAAATTACTTAGCCACACACCAGACAGTACCTGTATGAGGTGGTAAATAAAAATGATTGTAAATACTGAGGGTTTTAGTGGCTGTTGTAGGTTTGAAAAAATTATCCAAAAACAAATACCTCCAAAAAAAAGATATATCCCATTGGTAAAAAATAACTGACTTAGAAGAAAAAGAATCAGAAACCCCTGTGCTCCATCATCAAATTTTATTTTTTTATAAATTAAATTTTCCAAATATTATTTTTCTAAATTTCTTTTACCATTTATCCCTGACTGTTTCAGTAGAAATTATTTACACTATCCCCAATATCAATACAGCTGCTTTTATGTCTCAAAGTTTTTTTCCATCAATGACATAAAAACTTGTAATAATTATAATAGACCTAATTACTTTTTAAATTTTAAAAAGTATGGGAATCAGCACAGCCTTAAAATAGATAAATAAGGGTAAATCTGATCATCGTAAATACTTGTTGATAAATGCGCCGGCGAATATTTAAAATAGTTTATGAATTTAATAACACATTTCCGAACGTTAACAGGAGTTATTTTCTTAATGCTATATTTCGTTTTTACAAAGGCTGGTTATTACATTTTATTATTACGTAAAAGCTTTGAAAAAATATAGTTTACAAATTTACTGTACCTGATTAGAAAGTAATTCTTCTATTGCAATACAACTATTTTCAAAATTCCATTGGCCAATTATCTCCTTTGATTTTAAACCCATTTCTTCTAATTCAGATTTATGATGACTAAGCATATATAATTTAAGTTTCAAATCATTGCTGTCATTACTTTTAAATATATACCCATTCACGCCTTCCTTTACCAGGTCTGTTGCAGCGCCACATGCCGAACTTGCCAACACAGCTTTACCACATGCCATTGCCTCATTAATACTGAGACCCCAGGTTTCTGAAAGCGAAGGCAAAACAAAAATATCGCATAAGCCATATAATACAGGCATTTGGGATTGGTTTTGAAATGGAAGAAAATGAATATTTGATTTGCCTGCATAAAGAGATTTTAATTCCTTTTCCACAATTCCGTGGCCGGCAATAATTAAATGAAGCCCGCTTATTTTAAGGCTACAAAATACTTCTGCCAGGAGAAGGATATTTTTATTATAATCTAATTTACCTGCATACAATAGCACAATATCATAAAGAGCAATCCCCAAATCATGTTTCCATTTCGTTATCTGATTCTCTTTAGACTGGATATCATTTTCAAATCTTTTATTATCTATGGCATGAGGAGCAAAAACCAATTGGTTTCCTTTTACTCTCTGCTCTTTAAAATAGTTTTTATTGTGCGTACCCACATAAAAACAAATGTCCACATGATGATATATCCAACGCAGAAAAATATTTCTTATTAAACTTATAATACCTTTTGGTACATTAAGCGAAGTTGAATCACCTCTGAAAAAGACCGGTATTTTTCCAGAAAAATATCTTATAGCTTTTAGATGGCTTTTAAAAGACCACCCGTAAACCAAAACCGCATGAGCTCCCCATTGCGTAATAATATTGATAAGCGCTGGATTATCAATTCCTCTAAAATGATGAGATCCTTTATGCTTTGCTACATTCTCTACAAAAACATACTCATAATTGTCTAGCAGCGGTATATCCCATTCTACATTTCTGTTAAAGCCCGGATCATACTTTTTTTCCAGCACTTCATATCCCCATGTATAGAAAACTTTTACTTCCAGCTTACGCCTGCTACTTAACATTGCAAATAAAGGTGCATTGTACTGAATGGGATGTGTGGAAATAATAGCGAGTTTTTTCAGCATTATTTTTTTGCGAATCCGAATTCGTTTTGTATAGATCTGTTTATAAATTTACCCCGCATTAAGTACTTGATTGTGGTTTTAAAATATTGTGTTCTTAAAAATGAGCTATAACCTGATAAACTTGAGTCGTGTAAAATATAGATAACAGCATAAAAAGGTAGCGGTTTCATTATATGATTGTACTGCCCATGAAGCCGATGCCTTAAATAAGCGTGCCAGTGGAAGAAAGCATATTCCTCTATAAGATTGCTTGTAAAATCTGCCAACGGAACTATAGCTGCTCTTACAATATTTGAAGTACCATTGATGTTTACCATGTGTTTATTTACCTTAATCAGCATTGGATGTCCATGTCTTTTCATATACCCTTTCTCTACGTACCAGCCCAGGGGTTCCTCTTTATGTAAATTTACAAACGCAACAATTTTATTACTGATGAGATCATCCGCATCCACTGACATCAGAAATTCACAATTGTGTTCCTTTGCCCGCTCACAACCAAACTGAATACGCCTTGATTTATCAAAATCAAGTTCAAGCCTGCTGTTTTTTTTAATATTAAATGATGGGGTTTGTTTTAGCTGATGTTCAATTAGTTCTTTTTGATACATCAGTTCATAAGGAAATTTTATAAAACTAATTTTTTTTTCATCGTATATAATTTCAGGCATATCACTAAAGATCACAAAAACCTTAAAATTCTTTTCTGTTTGATTGCATATCGAAGCCAATGTATGCTGCAACAGCATACAATCCTCCCTCCAGTTTTTCGACTTACTTTTTGGCCTAAAGGCTACTATAAACCCTAGCATAATTTAGATAAGTTATATCCCATCTTGTTTTAGTTATAATTTTTTTCCAACAACCACTAGGAGTTTGCAGCAAATTCTTTCCGCTTTTTTTGGGTAAGCCACTCTCCGTACATGATATATTTAAAAAAGGTTTTGATAAACTGCTTCTTTAAGAATCCCTTGTAACCCGATAAACTGGAATCATGCAACACATAGATAGTTCCAGAAAAAGGAAGGGGTTTTAAAGTATCATTGAATTGCTTTTTCAACCGATGTTTAAGCCAAGAATGCCAGTGAAAAAATGCAAAATCAGAAACGAGCCTACTATTAAAATCCGGCATCGGTATAAAATCTGTACGTACAATATTGGATGATCCGTTTATATCTGATAACCCATTCTTTACTCTTATCAGCAATTGGTTAGTACCGGTTCTTATATATCCGATATCAACAAACCATCCGAATTTTTCTGAAAGGTTGCTGTTCACAAATCCTGCTATCCTATTACTGATAAGGTCATCGGCATCTACAGACATAATAAAATCGCATCTGTCTTTCCTTGCTGCATTACATCCAAACAGGATTCTTTTGGATTTATCATAATCAAACTCTACCCTTTTATTATTTTCAACATCGTACTGCGGGTCATGTAAGATTGCTGCATCAAAAAGTTCTTTTTTTTCTATAAACTCGTAAGGAAATTTAAGGGGTAAAATTTTCGGGTGCATTTCAATTTTCGGGAGGTCAGTGTACACAAGATATACTTTGAAATTTTGATCTTCCTGGTTGCAAACAGACTTCAAGGTATTTTTTAAAAGTGAAAAATCTTCTTCCCAGTTTTTCGATTTGCGCTTAGCCCGGAAAGCTATCACGAATCCTAACATAAAGATTATTTTAAGGGATTAACAAATATTTTCGGAGGGTTGGGTTTATTTATACGGGTATGTATGTAACTAGCTGTCAATACAAATATATTATCAAAAGTCATCAATATTTTTAAATATTGAATACCATTACTAAAATTTCCTTTTAAAAATGCCTTTAGCATCAGCGTGTAATAAAACATAAGCTTATGGCGGCGTAATATTTTTTTACCTTTTTCTCTCACCGGTCTTGAAACATAACCATCCAGGTATTTATAAACCTGCGCATCTTCTATTACATGATTTATATAGTACTTTTCATTTCGGCTTAACTGGTTTTCATGATCCCTGAGTTGTATAAGTTTTTTATTTACAAAGCCGGTATCATGTTCTTTTGCCACCCTCACCCACATATCAAAATCACCCGATATTTTCATGGCTTCATTAAAAAAACCTACCTGTTCCAATGCGTTTTTATTGATGCATACATTGGCAATATTTCCTGCAATAGAGCCGGTATAATATGCAATTAAGGCATGTAATTCCGTTGATACGATCTCTGGAGTTAGATCAACCCAATTGTTTTCCTTTATAATTCCAGTCTCATTAATTTTGTCAACAGCACTGTAACTAAAACCAAGCCCTGGGTAATTTTGGTGAAAATTTACTACGGTTTGCAGGCAATGTGAATACATAATATCATCCTGCGACCATAATTTAATGAGCCGTGAATTACTTTTTTGTATAAGAAAATTAAGGTTGTAGAACAGCCCTTTGTTGGTTTCATTTCTAAAGAGAACAATACGCTCATCATTTAATGACGCCAGGTAATTCCAGCTTCCATCAGTTGAACAATCATCCAATATTAGAAGCTCAAAATCTTTATATGCTTGTTCCAAAACTGAAGAAACAGCAAGACGCAGATAATCACCGCCATTATAAACAGCTAATATTACACTGATACCAGGATTTATTTTTGGCTCCACCTTCATAACTTGATTGCCTGATCTAATAACCTGGCAAGTGTTGCTGTTATATTTTTTGCTGAATATTGTTCAAATAATTCCGTGTTAACCTTTTCAGGTGAAAATGATTTTAAAAAAAGTGTAAAGCCTTCAAAGAAAAGATGAAAATTATCAGCAATCTTTTTAAGATCATTTTCTCCATTAAAACTGTACAACTCGCCTGCTCCCGACTGGATGATTATTTCCCCTGCAGAGCTTTCCTTATGAAGCAGCGCCAATATGGGTTTACCACTTAGAACAGCCTGGTATGTTTTGCTGGGCGTGTAATGCTGCTCTGTACTGCCTAAAATAAAAATGGCATCAGCGGCAGTCAGGTGTACCAATACATCTAGGTAAGGAATTCTTTTAGGATATTCAAACACAACTGTTTGCCACAAACCATACTGTTCTGCAAGCCGTTTAATATTATAACCTGCTGCGTCATCTGCGGATTTACCTGTTCCTATAAAATGAAATTCCATTTCTTTAAATACAGCAGGATGGGTGGAAATATTTTTAAAAACAGCTTCCAACGGAAGATATGCTTTGGGCAACATAGCACCTGCATAAACAAACTGCATCTTATCATTTTTCGAAAAAAGGTACGGGGATAGCTCAAGATCTTTTAATGCAGCATGATCTTCTTTCTCACCACCATAAGGCATTGCCCCTGCAACAACATGGTTCATCAACTTCGGATTTCTTTCCAAAACTGCTTTGTAATAACCCTCGCCTACTCCTGTTATGAGTGAAGCATTTTTTACGGCAATAGGTTCCAATATTCCCGAAATCTTTTTTGAAAACCAATGCCTGGAAAATATTTTATTACTTCCCGGAAAATCATGAACCCAGGGATCAATATAGTCAATCCCATACCTTATCCCGGTAGAAGAATGTAGCCAGCTTCCCAACAATGCACAATAAAAAGAAGGTATGGGAATATAAACAAAATTGATTTTTTCCTGCTTAATTATTTGTTTTGCTTTTTTATATAACTGAAAAAAAGCCCTTAACCCTATGTCACCAATCAGCCTTGGTTTTGTTAACCCAAAGGCAGCCGATTTTTCTATTCTTAAAGAAATTGATAAAAGCTTTACAAGATTCCAGTCTGGTTTTTCTTCATAATATTTTTCATGAACTGTAAGCATTATTGGCTGCCAGCCATAGCTTTCCAAATGTTTTGCAAACAATCTTGGCCGATGCACACCTGCAAGGTTGGAAGGAGGAAAATGCGGATAAATGATGAGTATTTTTTTCAACTTTCTATTTCCATACCTCCAATAGTTTGTAAGCATGTTTCTCCCAACTTTCGTTTTGAGCATGTTTATAACGCTCTGCTTTCTGTTTACGAATAGACGCTATATTTTCAATTAGTTTACTAAACACCTCCATAAAACTATTATGTTCTTTGCTAAAGTACAAACCGTGTAAAGGGAACTCTTTTAAAAAAGTTGCCTGAGCAGTGGTATTGGTTGCAAGTATAAATAAGCCTGCCTGAAAGTAGGCAAGTATTTTATTTGATAACGCCAGGTCATTATTAAGATCCTTTACCGGCTCAAGTGCCAATCCAATATCAAATTCGGACAGTTTTTGATAAAGCGCTATTTGCGGAAGTGATTTATGGACTTTAATAAAAGTAAATTTTTGCAGATGCTCATTAAAAAAAAATTCATTTAAATTTCCAATTAAATGCAGTTCTATAAAAGAACTATAATTATTAAGAAGCGGTAAAATTTGTTCAAGCCCCCGATGCACGTTAATATTTTGGGAGAACCATACCAGTTTTATTTTTTCTTCAGGCAAATTTTGTTCAGGCATGATGAATTGTGATGAAGGAGAATAATTGGGAAGCGAAAACCAGTGATTATAAACTTGTCCAAGATCTTCTTCCACTTTATTTTTTATCTGGTCAGAAGCAAAAGAAACATAATTCAACTTCGGCAATACATGCATTATCAACTTCCTGATGTAATGTTGTTGCGTTTTATCATGGCCCTCTCCCGGATGATAATCCTCCATATCAAATCCGGCTTTGCAGTTAAATAATTTGGCAGCGTGCAAACAGGCAACCATAGTTCCGGGATTATGTCCTACCACTAAATCAGCCTTTTTTACATTATTCAAGGCATTCACTATTAAACTATGCCGCCTGAAAAAGGCTCTGGCAATTACTTCAATTTTATTTTTAAGAAATGGTAATAAATATAAATAAAAATTTTCTTTTAGTATGCTGCTTACCCAAGGCATAAAAGGTTTTCGCCCTGCACTAATCAGATGTACAACCGCTCCCCGTTCCAGTAGCCGTGCTTGTATTCCTTTATTGATATCCCTACTCCAGTTATTAAATTCAAAGCAAATCACATTTACTTCAAACTGGTTGTTAAGTGCCAGCTCTACTTCTTTTAACAACCTGGGATTGGTAGCAAAATTATGGGTGCTTATAAATAATATCCTCTTCAAATAATTGATTAACCTGTTTTCATTTGAAGCATGTATTGCAAATAAACCTGCTCGAAATTTTGAGTATTTGTGAGTGATGCCATAGATGTTCCACTGTATTTAAAATGTACGATTGCCCTCGCAAGCTCACTCGGATTACCTGCCTCAAATAACCTGCTTTTTATTGTATAAAAGGATGCAAGCTCTTTACATCCTCCAATATCAGAAGCAATAACATCACAACCGGCAGCAATGGCTTCATGAAAAACCAGTGGCCCAATTTCAAGCCATTCTGAGGGTATAATGAGGCAGTGAACCTGCTGCATGACCAGGGCAAGTTCGGCCTGTGTTTTTGCACCCAGCCATTTAATGTCTTTTCGTAATAATGCAGTGTTGGTGCTATTACCAGCTGGTACAATTGCTGCCTGCTCCTCTCCTGCCAGCCACAATTGTCTTTCTACATTATCTTCCATACTGCACCATGCCTTTACCAATGTATCAAATCCTTTTAAGGCAGTAAACCTGGATGCAAATAAAAAGATAATCGGTTTAGCATTTTTACGTTTTTCTACCATATTATTTTTATCAAAAAACAACTCATCTGCCCCATGTCTCAATAAAAACAATTTGTTTTTTTCAATACCATTCAGCAACAAAATATCCTGTATTTGACGGGAAAAAATATGCCATTCATGAATGTGTTGATCAAGTCTTGTAAAGGAAGCAATAAAATCGCTAACCAAAGATTTAAGCCTGGATCCTACCGGCAATTGCTCAGCCCTAAACACAGGTAATAATGGCATAAGCATTTTTGATAAGACAAAGGGAAAATTGCTCTTTGTACTCAGGATACAGGCTGCACATATATTAACGGCAGGCTGCACGTTACATTCCTGCAGCTTAGCTCCAAACAACAGCGTTCCTTTGCTACAGGAAACAGGCACATGATAAGATGCAAATACTTTCACCTTTTCCGAATGTAACTTTAAGCCTTTTACGAGTGCCTCACCTAATACCGAAGTATGCGCATGCAAATGAACAATGTCCCAAGCCGGGGTTGATAAAGACGCAAATACCGAAGACCAGGAATTTACCCATGCTTCCCTGAATTTTTTATATATCTCTCTGGTAGTTTCATTTTTTAATACTACCCCCGTTATATCAATTTCATTATAAGAATAGGAAACTGTTTTCAACTGATCATCTTCATAACCTTTCTCCAGTTCTGTAAAAGCTTCCGGGGGCATACCAGCTACCACACGGACATAGTGCCCTTGCGCCTTAAGATATTTTGCCAGACCATTCACATACACTTCTGTGCCGCCCCAGTTATACGGGTAATAGCTGTATGTACATAGGAGAATATTCAACTTAATGAAGTATGCCGCTTACGAGGTGTTGAATATTAAAGCCGGCTTTTGTCCACAGATCTTTTACGGGATAAATACTTTTTCTTTTTATTAATTCGTTAAAAAGATTGGTAACAAAGCGTCGGTCATTCTTTTTTTTAAGGTAAGAAATCTCCTTTTCATTCAGCCCCATATCAATTTCCTGCAAAGCATCTGCCTGGTATCTGTAATTATAATGTTTGTATGCATACAAATTATTTTTCTGCTGCCCATCGTGTTGACGATAATGAAGAAATAATTTTGGCAAAAACAAAATGCTTGTTTCGCTGGAGGCTTTTAAATTAAAATACATATCATTTGCTGGTCCATATTTTTCAGGATAACCGCCGATACTATTAAAAAAAGTACGATCAATAATTGTTCCTCCAGGCCCCATAGTCAAAACTGGTGTTTCAAAAAAGTGTTTCCTGATGGCTTCTAAACTACTTAAGATAAAAGGCTTGTCTGCAACTCCTGCATAATACATTGCCAATTTTGCATTGCCGGAATTTTCCATCGCAGTAATACAATAGCCAAGTGTATCATCAAAAATTTGGTCATCAGAATCACAAAACATCATATACTTTCCCCTGGCATGGCTTGCTGCAAAATTCCGATTGGGATAATCGCCAAGATTGACAGGATTAATATGTAACTGTAACCTTGAATCTCCTAAATATTTCTTTACAATATCCACCGTAGCATCCGAAGAACTGTCATCAAAAATGAGTAACTCAAAATTTTTATATTCGGAATTTAATACACTTTCAATGGCTTCGGCAATATAAAGTTCACGGTTAAAAGCCGTCATAATAACAGATACCAATGGTTCTAAGGGCTTACTATCTGTCATTGGTTGTTAATTTTTTCATGGGCAAAAAAGCCCATAGAAAAATACTGAGCGACTCACCGGCTTCTTGTATTACTCCAATTGTTTTCTTTAACCCATACCACTTTAACAAACGTTGGTATATGCGCCTACCTAATAAAACTCTATAATTATAAAGGATTTTATTTTGCTCTTCCTTTGTGAAAATTTTATTGTTGCTACTTATAAAATCTCTGTGCAGTGTATAATTCAAATGATAATAAGCAAGTTTGCCCACATCATTCTCCTGTCCTTGATGCGACCTAAGCCACATTAATGCTGGTTTAAAAATTACTACAGGCTGGTGAAGGCACATTTTGAGCCAGGTAGCATAATCACCAATGAACCTTGTAGTATCAAAGCCTTCAATACTATTAAAAAATTCCCTGTTAATAATAGTATTACATGGACCTGCTAATAGAAACCCCCCTTTTAAAAAATGTATTTGCAAGGCCTCTTTTCCACTGTATTGTTTTGGTAGCGCATCCACTGGTTCATTTCTTACATCACAAAATCCAAAACCTGCACCCGGAAATTTCTCCATCGCTTGCACCATAACAGCAAGACTATGAGGATATATCATGTCATCTGAATCAACGTATTTGATGTATTTTCCTTTTGCCAGGCTTGCCGCTTTATTCCTGTTAGGATAGTCTCCCAAATTTGTATCGTTCCGGTAAACTTTTATTCGAGGTTCATTTTCAGCAAAAGAACGGGCAATGGCAAGCGTATTATCTGTTGACGCATCATCTACAATAATCAATTCAAAATTTACATAATCAGATGCCAGCACACTTTTAATTGCTTCGGCAATATATTCCTGCCGGTTGTATGCGGTCATTAAAACACTGACCAACGGAGTGGTTAAATTAACATCATTTGTCAAGGTAAAACCAGATATTGTTTTCAGGAATAACTGTATCGTTAACACCGAGGGGGTCGCCATGTATCGTGCGACTTAAGTAACCTTTTTCGGCAAAAAAATTACACAAAGTCTTTAGAGGAACAGTACTAAGATGATTGAATTCAATTATGACATTTTTAATACAGATGCTTTCAAAGGGAAAATGCTTGAGTATAGAAAATTCGTTTCCTTCAATATCAATTTTTAAGAGTGCTACTTCCTTTATTTTAACCTCCTCTAAAATATAGGCAAGGGAACTGCTTAGCACCAGCAACCCCTCATTGATACCTGCAACAGTTTGTGTGGTGCCGATATTATCTGCAGCAGGTTGCAGCATGCTCACAAACTGCATTTTATCAGACACTGCCATGTTTATCACTTTAACCTGTTGCTGAAGGTTATTAAGCTCTATATTCTTTAACAGGCTTGCAATAATTTTATAATTGGGCTCTATGGCCAGCACCTGTACCTTTTTATTGTTATGGGCTACCTGGCAGGTAAACAACCCAAAGTTGGCGCCGGCATCAACAAAAACACCCCCTTGCGCCATGATCTTTTTTGCCAGTTTAGTAGATCCGGATTCGTAATCTCCTTCCAATAAAAATATTCTCGTTATCCAGTCATTGGCGTTAAGCAAGAAAAAAGTATCATCTGTATTTTTGAAAAGAATTCCTTTTGATAAAAAAGAGCGACCAAGCAAATTTTGCATCCTGATTTTTGCAGGATGTCCAAAACTTTTCAGGTACTTTCTAAATAGCTGGTCTTTTGCCTTTACGGGTGTAAACATTTTGCTAATCAGCTTTTATTTTTTTAACAAATAGCGCATTACCCATATCCCAACCTGCGGGTATGGCTTCAATAACCAATTCAAACCCTTTTGAACGCAAAAAATTTGAGTAAGCTTCATACGATGCAACAGATTTATAAGTTTCTTTTGTGCTCACTTCTGTATGGATCACACTCACTGTTTCCAATATTACAGGGCTTGCCTTAAGCATATTTAATTCAAAACCCTGCATATCCAGCCAGAGCAAATCAACTCCTGAAATATGAATGTTCATTGCCCATTGATCCAGGGTAAGTGTATCTACTGTTGTTTTAGCTTCAAAAAAAGTATCCGGATGATCAGTTAAATGTTCTTTTGGTTCTAATAATGAACTGGAGGCATCTGACCCTCCTTCGCTAATATAAAAATCCATTGATCCATTCCTGTCTGCCAGGGCAAGCTGGTAAGTAGAGATATTGGAGCAGGTGCTGGCATTGTGCGTCAGCTTTTTATATAGTTTTTCAACCGGTTCAAATGCATGAATACTGCCCTTTTTAAAACAACGTGCAAGCTCAACGGTATCGGCACCATCATGGGCTCCACAATCTATGATCACAGCATTGTGCGGCAGGTATTTTTTCAAAACAGCTTTAGAAATCTTATCGCCTTTAACCAGTGGTAAAGCGTGCTTTTCAAAAAAATATTGCCGGATATGATAAATGCCGGATTTTATTTTTCGGAGTAAAACCATTTTGTCAGGGATTTTTTTTTGAGTATTTTTTAAAAGCGTTTTTCATCCTGTTTAATTGATAGGAAACAGATTTTTGCATTAGTGATACGGAATGCAAATATTTTTTAAGTGTTTTTGCAACTGGCTCTTTAGCAGGTAAACTATCCACTATTGCGTGCCAAAATCGAAGTATCTTTTCTTTATCAATAGCATTTGGAATCTCTCCATTTTTAAATTTGCTTGCAGCTAAATATTTTGCTGCCAACGCTTCATCTGCATCAATCTTTTTTATTAAATCAATAAACGCTTCATCACTCATCCCGGCTTTTAAATTCAAAAAGGATTTTTCATTAAATTCTTCTGTCACATTAGGGTCGCCCCAGTAAACAGGGATACAATCTGCCATAAATGGCTCAATTATTTTTTCGGTTGTATAGCCCGGGTGACTCGAATTTTCAAAAGCCAGCACAAAACGATAATCTTTTATAAAGGTCATTTTATCGACTACAGGGCCACCAACATTATTCAGGATCTTTCCGCCGGAATCAACCGGTTTATATTGTGATAATGTATTGAAAAAATTGATTCTTTTTTTTGAACCGCCGTTGGAAACAACCATACAGCAAAATTTCTTTTTGTTTCGCCATATATCCAGGCTCTCTTCTGTTGTAAGTTGGGTACATAATTTTTCATGTGTACCGGGTTGATCGATGTACAAAGCATACAAGGGAAGCCTGTAATGGCGGGGATCATTGTTGTAATCAAAACCAATGGCATAGTCGCAGGCATTAAAATCAGGACGTATATTTTCTGCAGAATAAAATATTCTTACACATTTATAATTGAGGTAATCCCTGCCATAGCAAGAATAAATGAGGATGTCTGGCCGTTCGCTTAAAACAAGATTATATTTAGAAGAAAGCAACCTGTAAAAATAATTTTCGGTGGCCGAAAAGCCATACCAGAAATCAGTGAATTTTATTTTTAATGTTATCACTATATACTTTTACGAAGAATATTTATTTTGATATAAGCTAGATACTTCATGTTATAAAGGATATTAGTTTTATATAGGAATAAGCGTTAAAAAATCAAACTGTAAGTGGAATGATGTGTATTATATCTGTTTTTACAAAAACATTAAATTCCAATCCATTGGAATTTACTTTTCTTTTTATTAATCCGATTGTTGGGTATCCATCTTTTCCATTAAAGAGACGGGCATCATCAATTAAGATTATGTGTTTAACTGAATTTTCCATTAAAATAGTCAGTTCCTTTTCTATTG
>JAYVGA010000430.1:0-2386 GCA_043772635.1 Chitinophagaceae bacterium | reverse complement strand
CAGTATGGCCACTTTCATGGGTAATACATTCTGCCACATATTTAGTGCTGTTGTAGAGCCTGTCACTAAATACAAATGCAGGTGTATCATCTCCCCAGGTAAAGGAACCTGTGTAAGCAATGCCACCAACACCAGGGCGCCATGCACTGGTAGGAGTAACCACAATTCTAATCCTTCTGTTTAGCGGAGCAGCATTATATTTATCAAGGTCTGTAGTAATATTTACATTAAAAGGCCGGTAATCTTCCGATACCCTGTTAAACATGTCTGTTATCTCTGTGTTGTTAAATGGAGCTGCATCGCAGGTAAAAGGAGCTCCGCCATTCCAGAATCCGGAGTTAACGCTTTGCCCATCAAAATCAAGATAAATAGTTGCGCCGGCACTGGCAAAACTGCTTAGTTTAGGTACCTGGGCCATGATGGCTGCAGGTAAAATGATAGCCACAAGGCATAATAATTTTAAGGAGAAGTTTTTCATTTTTTATTGTTTTGGTAAGCGGGGAAATTGGATATATCGGAAATTGGGTTTTTAATAGTTTTTATAATGTGCATACTTCCAGTACCTGGTCTGTTTCAAATTTTTCTAACTGGTATATACCCGCCGCATCTTTTTTTATTACAAAACCATCAAAGGCTCTGCTGTTTATAATGCGACCGGTATAAGTAAGACTGCGGTCGTCATTTACTATCCGGGATATTTGAAAAATGGCATCGTCAAAAGAAGCTGACTTTAATATAATTGTTTGAAGGTTGCTGTATCTTATTTCATTGCTCAATACTCTGCAGGGAAAATTAAAACCGGAACCCATATTAAGAATAGTTTCCTGGTTTTGGCTAAGGCTGAAAAAACTCTGCAGTAAATTTTCTGAAATTAAAATAGATGAAGGAAGGTTGGCAAACAGCTTTGGTTTAACTGCCGTGGTTTGCTGGGCTGTACCGGTAGCGTACACACTTAAGCATACCAGTAACATACAAATGGTTTTTCTAGAGGATAACATGGTTGTGGTTTTATTATAAGAAAAATTGGAAATCAGTTCTGTTATATGAAACGCAGGAGCATTTCCTTTTATTATGCAGTTCTTATTTTTTTTTTATAATAAAGGGGGAAGATATCAGTATTGATTGGTAGAAAGCATCACCAGGGTACAGGCCTGCAGCGTTTTTATCCCATTCTTGCGGGCAAGGGCTTCCAGTTCATCATTTTCAGTGCCTGGATTAAAAATAATGCGTTTGGGCTTCAAGGAAATAATATAATCGTAATAGGGGATTTGATTAGCCGGATTAAGGTATAAGGTAACCGTATCTATATCTTTAAATGCCGGCTTATCTGTTACAATGCTGATATTGTTGATTAAGCCAGTTTTTTTTCCAATAGCTACTACAGAATGGCCATGAGTGGTAAGCTTATGAATGGCCAGGTAACTGTATCGTTGAGGATTGAGCGATGCGCCCAGCACCAGGGTATTTTTTGCAACCATAACAACTTTAATTTAAAAATCTTGATTGAAGTGCAGGAGTTGGTATCATGCAGGTATTTTTTTTACCAAACCATTTATACCGGTTCCTGGCTATTACATTGTACACTGCATCTCTTACCACTGCAGGAACAATTATTAATTTACCCAATAACTGTACCAGTCCAGTTAATTTTTTTGCCACCAGCAGTGCAGCAGTAGATTTTGTAAAAACTGTATTGTCCTGTATTAAAATAAATGAATCAAAATCTGTTTGCTTCAATTGGTATTGCTGCAATAATTTCTGTCCGCTATCGCTTTGCATGGAAGCAAATGTAAATTGTTTGTGCGGGTCATGCTTTATTACATACTGCACTGCGCCATTGCAAAGATTACAGATGCCATCAAATAATATTATGGAACTGTGGTTCATTTAGGTGCAAGTTAAAATAAATCAAAAAAAAGAATATAGAATTTTGATGGCTCCATTTATAAAAAATAATTGGAATAAAAAGAAAGCATTGCTAACCATAAGGGCAGGATTTATTTAAAAAAAATTATTTCTTTGTTACCCTGACTTATAACTGCTTTATTGCCTAATAATGCTTTTCCTTTTTTATCATAAAACTGCAGCAATAAAGTATCTCCTTTTTTTGAATATCTTCCGGGGTAACTGGTATTTTTTATGCTGTCAAACAACTGGCGGTAAAATTCAAAAAAATTATTTTCTTTAATCTCAAAATAAGAATCATTCATATCTGCTACAGATTTAAAACTGATTTGCACTTTGCTGGCATCAAAAGCTGCTTTGTCTTTACTGAATTTTTGAGCGGGAGAACAGGAATAGAAAATGGTTGCTGATAAAAGCAACAATAAAATAAACTTCATAATAAAAAATTAAAGAATAGGCCGCAAAAATAGGTTTATTTTTT
>JAYVGA010000429.1:0-5806 GCA_043772635.1 Chitinophagaceae bacterium | reverse complement strand
TTTTATACAAATAGTTCTGGCAGCACAGTTAATGCTGTTGTTTTCTCAAACAGTTGTAGAGTTTATACGCAGCCGTATTTTGCTGCATATAAGTACACGCATAAATATTTCGCTGCTGTCAGGTTTTTGGGCAAAGCTGCTAAAACTGCCCATGCAGTTTTTTGACAGCAAACACCCCGGCGATATTATACAGCGCATAGGCGACCATCACCGCATAGAAAGTTTTTTAACAGGCACAGCATTAAATACTTTTTTCTCCATCTTTAATCTAATTATTTTTTCTTTTGTTTTGCTGCGCTATAACATTACTGTTTTTATGATTTTTGCGGTGGGCAGTGCGATGTATATATTTTGGATTCAATTTTTTTTAAAGTACCGCCGTAAATTAGATTATCAGCGTTTTGCCATAGCTGCAAAAGAAAATAATGCCACCATGCAGTTAGTGTATGGCATGCAGGAAATAAAATTAAACAATGCAGAAAATACTTATCGCTGGGCATGGGAAGGTTTACAGGCCGGGCTGTTTAAACTTAATTTTAAAAGTTTATCGCTTACACAATACCAGCAGGTAGGCGCATTTTTTATAAACCAGGGCAAAAATATTTTAATCACATTTATTGTTGCCAAATTAGTAATTGAAGGTTCGCTTACTTTAGGCATGATGCTGGCCATTCAATACATCATCGGGCAACTAAATGGCCCCATAGAACAGTTGGTTGGTTTTAGCCAACAGGCGCAGGATGCAAAAATTTCGCTGGAGCGTTTAAATGATATTCATTCATTAGATGATGAGGAACCGATGCAAAAACAATTTAATCACTCGCTGCCACAGGAACATAGTATTCAAATAAAAAACCTTTCGTTCACTTATCCCGGTGCCGGCAACGAGCCTGTACTTAAAAATATAAACCTGACTATTCCGCAGGGAAAAGTAACCGCAATTGTAGGAATGAGTGGCAGTGGCAAATCCACTCTTGTAAAACTGTTATTAAGATTTTACGAGAACTACAAAGGAGATATACATGCAGGCACTGTGAGCTTTAAAAGCATCAGTCCTAAATATTGGAGAAGTATTAGTGGTGCAGTAATGCAGGAGAGTTTTATTTTTAACGATAGCATTAGAAAAAATATTACCGTAACCGATGACAAGATAGATACTGAAAGGTTGATGAATGCCTGCAAAACTGCTAATATTCTTTCTTTTATAGAATCGTTGCCTTTGGGATTTTACACAAAACTTGGTGCAGAAGGCAATGGCATAAGTGGTGGTCAAAAACAGCGTTTGTCTATAGCAAGGGCAGTGTATAAAAATCCTGAATTTATATTTTTTGATGAAGCCACTAACAGTTTGGATGCCAATAACGAAAAAGTAATACTTGAAAATTTAGAGGAATTTTTTAAACATAAAACTGTGGTTGTGGTGGCGCACCGCTTAAGCACAGTAAAAAATGCAGACAAAATTGTAGTGCTGCAAAATGGAGAAATAGTGGAAGAAGGAACCCATGCAGAACTCAGTTTGCAAAAGGGCAAATATTATGAACTCGTTAAAAACCAATTAGAGTTAGGTAATTAATTATAAATACGCTCAAGTCCCCTTCAGGGGATTTAGGGGCAAAAAATCAACTGGAACTTGGAAACTGATAAAACCATATTATCTCCTGCCGGTATGGTGGATAAGAAAGAAAATGTATTTGAAATGAAAAATACATTTTCGGAACATGGTAATGAAATTGAAGAAATTATTTCTAATAAACTACCATCTATTGTAAGGTGGGGTACTGTATATTTTTTGCTCCTGTTGTTAATGCTTGCTTTTATCTGTTGGGTTATTCAATATCCTGATATTGTAAATACAAAAGCAAAACTAACCTCTATAAATGCGCCCAAAGAAGTGGTAACAAAAACAGCGGGCAAACTGATAAAACTTTTTGCAAAAGAAAATGAATTTACAAACGAAGGCAGTATTTTAGGTTATTTAGAAAGTACCGCCAGTCATGAAGAAATAATCCGTTTGTCAGATAATATGGACAGCCTGTTATCCCTTATTAATAAAAACAATATACACGCAATGCTGCCTTACTTAAATTCCCAGCCCCAAAATCTTGGAGAATTGCAGCAATCCTATCAAATATTTCAACAGTCTTTTATAAATTTCCGTAATTATATTTCTGGTGGGTTCTATTTAAGTAAAAAAATATTGCTCTCAAAGGATGCAGCCTTTATGCAAAAGTTGCATAATAATTTATTGCATCAAAAAGGTTTAAACATACAGGATCTTGCATTGGCTCAAAAAACATTTGATGCAAATCAATCTTTAAAAAACGATAAAGTAATTGCAGATATAGAGTACCGCAATGAATCAAGCAAACTCATTAATAAAAAACTAACCCTGCCTCAAATAAATTCGGCCATCATTAGCAACGAGAGCCTGCAGAATGAAAAGCAAAAAGAAATTATGGAATTGGAAAATACTATTGCTCAGCAAAAAAGTATCTTCTCACAATCTTTAAATACTTTTAAAAGCCAGGTAGACGATTGGAAGAAAAAGTATTTACTCATTGCACCTGTGTCTGGTAAAATTACATTTGCCACTTTCTTACAGGAAAATCAGCAACTGCAGGCCAACCAGGTAATTTGTTTTATCAATCCGGGAAACGCAGCATACTATGCAGAAATTTACGTGCCTCAAAACAACTTTGGCAAAGTAAAAACAGGGCAGGAAGTTTTATTAAAATTTGCTGCTTATCCTTTTCAGGAATACGGAAGTATAAAAGGCAAAATTGATTTCATTTCAAATATTACCACAGATAGTGGTTACCTGGCAAAAGTTATTTTGCCTGATGGTTTATTTACAAGTTATAAAAAACAGATCCAGTTTAGAGAAGGCTTAAATGCACAAGGAGAAATTATTACCCAAAATATGCGGCTGCTGCAACGGTTTTACTACAATATAATTAAGCAGGTCAATCGCTAAGCTGTCTGGCCACTACAATAATTTTCAAACTCGAAAATTTTTTCAAAGTGGCCTAACACCTCCACTTACCCACAGCTTTCCACACCTATCCACATCCTATCCACATCTTCTTTGCTGCAAAATGCACCGCAATCCCATACTGTTATAGGCCAACATCTTGTGGATAAAAATCTTTTTATTAAAAAGTGTCTTAAAGTGGGAAAAAGTGTTATTTTGTGTAGATAATACTAAATACACCAACTTAAATCCCCGCATGATAGGTTTTTTGGGAGAGTACGAAGCAACCATAGATACAAAAGGAAGATTCCTTTTGCCGGCAGGTTTTAAAAAACAACTGCCCCAGGATGCTAATGCCCAATTTGTTATAAACAGGGGTTTTGAAAAATGTTTAACCCTTTATCCCCTGCAAAGCTGGCAACCCATTTTTTCCCAAATAAGCCAGCTCAACGATTTTGATCCTAAAGTTAGAGAGTTTCGCCGCTATTTTTTAAACGGAGCTATAGAAGTAGAACTGGATAGTGCCGGCAGGTTATTGCTGCCCAAGAATTTAATGGGCCATGCCTCCCTGGAAAAAGATATTGTGCTGGTATCGGCAGTAAACAAAATTGAGATTTGGGATAAAATAAAATACGATCAGTTCTTTGAATCATTTAGCCCCGAAGCTTTTAGCACCCTGGCAAATGAAGTAATGAATAAGCCGCTGGATAAGCTGGATAGTTGAAAAGAAAAGTTGTAGTGTATGGAAAATAATAAAAACAACGAAGAAATTCAACAGCCTACGAGTGAGCCGGGCAATTATCACACACCGGTGCTATTGCAGGAAACCATTAATGCACTTGCAATAAAACCAGGCGGCGTTTATGTGGATTGCACATTTGGCGGCGGCGGGCATAGCAGGGAAATATTAAAACTGTTAAGCCCGCAAGGAAGGCTGATTGTTTTTGACCAGGATGAAGATGCACGTAAAAATGTACCGGATGATAAGCGGATCATTTTTGTTGCTCAAAATTTTCGACATCTGCAAAAGTTTTTACGCCTGCACAAACACACGCAGGTAGATGGTATTCTTGCCGATCTCGGCGTTTCCAGTTACCAGTTTGATGAAGCCGAAAGAGGTTTTTCTACCCGGTTTGATGCAGCACTGGATATGCGGATGGATAACCGGCAACCACTAACAGCCGCAGATATCCTGAACACTTATACAGAGCAGCAATTGCATAAAATGTTTGAAAAATATGGAGAGGTAACCAATTCCAAAACCCTGGCTAAAACTATTACAGAACAAAGAGCCATTGCAGCCTTTAAAACCATCAATGTTTTTAAACAGGGCCTGCAGGGTATTGTAAAAGGAAACCCTAATAAATATTTTGCCCAGGTTTTTCAGGCTTTAAGAATAGCGGTAAATGATGAGATGGGTGCACTGGAAGAAATGCTGCAGCAGGCAGTGCCCGCCTTAAAACCGGGAGCAAGATTAGTTGTCATCAGCTTTCACTCCCTGGAAGACAGGATGGTAAAAAACTTTTTTAAACATGGTGCAGTGCAGGAGCCGGAAGCAGATGATGTGTACGGCACCAGGCAGGAAAGCCCATTGAAAATAATTTCAAAAAAACCGGTTACTGCAGGTGCAGCAGAGTTAAAAAGAAATACAAGATCACGAAGTGCAAAAATGAGGATAGCAGAAAAAAAATAACAGGTATGAGTGAAACAATTAAAAATATGGAACCCTCTCCATCTGCCAAACCAGAGTGGAAGAGTGTTTTTAATTATAAATGGATAGTAAAAAATATTCCCTTTTTTCTTTTTCTATCTGCATTGGCCGTGCTGTACATATACAACGGCCACATGGCAGATAAACTGGTAAGAAAAATAGCAGCCAGCGAAAAAAATATAAAGGAGCTGGAGTATGAATATAAATCTGTAAAGTCCGAAGTGATTTACAGGAGCAAAGCAAGTGAATTGGTAAAAGCCGTAGAACCATTGGGGTTAAAAGAATCTAAGCAAGCGCCAATAATATTAAAAGACGACGCCCCCTCCGCCCCCTAAAGGGGGAACTGGGTTTAAAAGATTAGATGGTTTATAATAAAAAATGAAGAGTTTGAAAACAATATTAACTACAATAAATAAAAAAGCTGTTAAGCCCCTTTTGGAACATCCCGATTATTTCGGGAAGGGGTTTGGGGTTGCCTCATGGAAATAAAAAACGACATATTATGGAGAGTGTACTTATGCTTCCTGGGCATAGTGGTACTGGGTGTGCTCGTATTGGGTCGTGCTTTTTATATACAACAGGTTCAGGGAAAATACTGGAGAGATATGGGCAAGAGTTTGCAACTTAAATATTTGCCGATAGATGCAGAGCGGGGAAGTATTTACAGCGAAGATGGTAATATGCTTAGTACATCTATTCCTGTTTTTGATGTGTACGTAGATTTTGCTGCAGATGGATTAAGAGAAAAACAGGGCAGGCGTTTTAAAGATAATGTAGATTCTTTAAGTATAAACCTGGCAAAGCTTTTTAAAGATAAAACAGTAGCAGAGTACACAAGGCAATTAAAACTGGCCTATAAAAATAAAGACCGTTATTTTCCGCTTAAAAAGAAAATTTCTTTTGATGAGTACCGCTTGCTGCGCAACTTTCCGCTGGTAAGGCAGGGCCGTAACAAAAGTGGTTTTATTATAGATACAAGAGATAAACGTATTAATCCATATGTGCTGCTGGCCAACAGAACCATTGGTCTTTCCAGGCCCGATGCAAAAAAGAATATTGGGCTGGAACTTACTTACGACAGTTTGTTACGGGGCGTTTCGGGCCAGCGTTTAATGCGTTATGTG
>JAYVGA010000428.1:0-6476 GCA_043772635.1 Chitinophagaceae bacterium | reverse complement strand
TTTTATACAAATAGTTCTGGCAGCACAGTTAATGCTGTTGTTTTCTCAAACAGTTGTAGAGTTTATACGCAGCCGTATTTTGCTGCATATAAGTACACGTATAAATATTTCGCTGCTGTCTGGCTTTTGGGCTAAACTGCTAAAACTACCTATGCAGTTTTTTGATAGTAAACATCCCGGCGATATTATACAGCGCATTGGCGACCATCACCGCATAGAAAGTTTTTTAACAGGCACCGCATTAAATACTTTTTTCTCCATCTTTAATCTTATTATTTTTTCTTTTGTTTTGCTGCGGTACAACATTACTGTATTTATCATTTTTGCTTTGGGCAGTGCGATGTATATTTTCTGGATTCAATTTTTTTTAAAGTACCGCCGCAAATTAGATTACCAGCGTTTTGCCATTGCTGCAAAAGAAAACAATGCCACTATGCAATTGGTATATGGCATGCAGGAAATAAAGCTGAACAATGCAGAAAATACTTACCGCTGGGCATGGGAAGGATTGCAGGCCGGGCTGTTTAAACTTAATTTTAAAAGTTTATCGCTTACACAATACCAGCAGGTGGGCGCATTTTTTATAAACCAGGGCAAAAATATTTTAATCACATTTATTGTTGCCAAATTAGTAATTGAAGGCTCGCTAACCTTAGGCATGATGCTGGCCATTCAATACATTATCGGTCAGCTAAACGGCCCCATAGAACAGTTGGTTGGTTTTAGCCAACAGGCACAGGATGCAAAAATTTCGCTGGAACGTTTAAATGATATTCATTCATTAGATGATGAAGAAGCCCCCTCTAACTCCCCCAAAGGGGGAGAACTGCAGCACTCTTTGCCAACACAACATAGTATTCAAATTAAAAACCTTTCATTCACTTATCCTGGTGCCGGCAATGAGCCTGTGCTTAAAAATATAAACTTAACCATACCACAGGGAAAAGTAACCGCAATTGTAGGAATGAGTGGCAGCGGTAAATCCACTCTTGTAAAATTGTTATTAAGATTTTATGAGAATTACAAAGGAGATATACATGCAGGAACTGTGAACTTTAAAACCATCAGCCCTAAATATTGGAGAAGTATTAGTGGTGCAGTAATGCAGGATAATTTTATTTTTAATGACAACATTAGAAAAAATATTACTGTAACCGATGACAAGATAGATACTGAAAGGTTGATGAATGCCTGCAAAACTGCTAATATTCTTTCTTTTATAGAAGCGTTGCCTTTGGGATTTTACACAAAACTTGGCGCAGAAGGCAACGGCATAAGTGGTGGCCAAAAACAGCGTTTGTCTATAGCAAGGGCAGTATATAAAAATCCGGAATTTATATTTTTTGATGAAGCCACTAACAGTTTGGATGCCAATAACGAAAAAATAATTCTTGAAAATTTACAGGAATTTTTTAAATATAAGACTGTGGTTGTGGTAGCGCACCGCTTAAGTACAGTAAAAAATGCAGACAAAATTGTAGTGCTGCAAAATGGAGAAATAGTGGAGGAAGGAACCCATGCAGAACTTAGTTTAAAGAGAGGCAAATATTATGAACTTGTAAAAAATCAACTGGAACTTGGAAACTGATAAACCTATTTTACCTCCTGCGGTCATGGTGGACATAAAAGAAAATGTACCCGAAATGAAAAATACATTTTCGGAGCATGGTAATGAAATTGAAGAAATTATTTCTAATAAACTGCCATCTATTGTAAGGTGGGGTACTGTATATTTTTTGCTCCTGCTGTTAATGCTTGCTTTTATCTGTTGGGTTATTCAATATCCTGATATTGTAAATACAAAAGCAAAGCTAACCTCTATAAATGCGCCCAAAGAAGTGGTAACAAAAACAGCGGGCAAACTGATAAAACTTTTTGCTAAAGAAGGTGAGCAGGCAATACAAGGCCAAGTGTTGGGCTATGTTGAAAGCATAGCAAATCATGGAGAAATGATTTTATTGTCTGCAATAACCGATAGTATGCAAATATTATTAGCACAAAATAAAACAGAAGAGGCAATAAGATATTTTAATTCCTTTTCTCTAACATCATCATCGCAACAATCTTCGCAGCACTTCCCCCTTCGGGGAATTGAGGGGGCTGCTTCGGGGGAGATAGAGGAGGCTTTATCAACGTATATGCTATCTTTTATAAATTTCCGTAATTATATTTCTGGTGGGTTTTATTTAAGTAAAAAAATATTGCTCTCAAAGGATGTAGCCTTTATGCAAAAGTTACATAATAATTTATTGCAGCAAAAAGGTTTAAATATTCAGGATCTTGCATTGGCTCAACAAACATTTGATGCAAACCAATCTTTAAAAAATGATAAAGTAATTGCAGATATAGAGTACCGCAACGAATCGAGCAAGCTCATCAGTAAAAAACTAACCCTGCCTCAAATAAATTCGGCCATCATTAGCAACGAAAGCCAGCAAAATGAAAAACAAAAAGAAATTATGGAATTGGAAAATACTATTGCTCAGCAAAAAAGTATCTTCTCTCAATCTTTAAATACTTTTAAAAGCCAGGTAGACGATTGGAAAAAAAAGTATTTATTGATTGCACCTGTGGCTGGTAAAATTACATTTGCAACTTTCTTACAGGAAAACCAGCATCTGCAGGCCAATCAAATAATTTGTTTTATCAATCCCGGGAACGCTGAATACTATGCAGAAGTTTACATACCACAAAACAACTTTGGCAAAGTAAAAACAGGGCAGGAAGTTTTATTAAAATTTGCTGCCTATCCTTTTCAGGAATACGGAAGTATAAAAGGCAAAATTGATTTCATCTCAAATATTACAACAGACAGTGGCTACCTGGCAAAAGTTATTTTACCTGATGGTTTATTTACAAGTTATAAAAAACAGATACAGTTTAGAGAAGGCTTAAATGCACAGGGAGAAATTATTACGCAAGATATGCGGCTGCTGCAACGTTTTTACTACAATATAATTAAGCAGGTAAATCACTGAGTTAGCTATCTAAAACAACAACAATTTTCAATTAAAACCCTCGGTCTCACGCCCTCCATCTTACCGCCAAAACCCCCGGTCTGACGGCAGCGCATTTTATCAGACCATGGGTAGTTAACCCTGGCGAAATGGTAAGGTGACGCTGCTGTTGGTTAGTTGTTATACACACAAAAGTGTCGATTGTAAAAGAAAAAAAGAAGCAAAAAAAGAAAAGTAATAGTAGTAGATTTATCTTTTAATAACTAATAAAACAAAGCTAAAGAACGGTCTCCGTCTGACCGACACAAAATTATACATTGAACATCACCCCACGATATTTTTATAAAAAAGCAGATAAACTTAAAAGCCGTAAAGCCATTGATGAAATCTTTGGAAAAGGAAAAAGCTTTTCTTTTTATCCGGTAAAAGTTATCTGGATGCCTCACAACAGGGAAACCCTGCTACAAGCTGCTGTGGGAGTAAGCAGCAGGAACTTTAAAAAAGCGGTGGACCGTAACCGCATTAAGAGGTTAATGCGGGAAGCTTACCGGCTGCAAAAAAATAACCTTCAGCAAGAGCTAACACAAAACAATAAAAGACTGTCGGTATTTTTTTTATATGTGGGAAAAGAATTGCCTGCATACGATCTTGTATTTGAAAAGATAGGTACTGCTATAAAACGCCTCATAAAACTTAGCCATGAAAACGCTGAAACAAATTCTTAGCTGGCCCTTTATATTTTTAATAAAATTATATCAATGGGTGCTTTCTCCACTGCTGGGGCCTAAGTGCAGGTACACCCCTACCTGCTCTCAATATGGCATAGAAGCCTTTACTAAATATGGACCTATAAAAGGTTTTTGGCTTACCATAAAAAGAATAAGTAAATGCCATCCCTGGGGAGGGCATGGGCACGATCCGGTGCCTTAAAGGTTTTAAAACTTTATAAAAGTTCTACGCTTTTATAAAAATTTGTAGTAATTATAAACTTTTCTAAACTTTGTATCTACTCCCAACTTTTTTTAACAACCGCAACAAATCCATTACCACTATGTTATTGTAAATTGTAACTGTTATGAAAATATTTAATTGTATCATCTGCTTTATGGTTGTAGTATTTTCTGCCTGCGGACAGAAAGTATCTAACATGCCTGCAACCGCAACATCTAAAAAAACAAATCCCATGGAATGGAATAAATTAACCCCCGAAGAAGAAAGAGTAATTGTAAACAAGGGTACCGAATATCCCGGCACCGGAGACTTGCTGAAAAACAGCGAAAAGGGTACTTATGTGTGCAAGCGTTGTAATGCCCCGCTATACAAATCTGATTCTAAATTTGATTCGCATTGTGGCTGGCCAAGTTTTGATGATGAAATAAAAGGTGCTGTAAAAAGAATTGCTGATCCTGATGGAAGCCGTACAGAAATTGTTTGTACCAATTGCGATGCGCACCTTGGTCATGTATTTTTAGGAGAAGGATTTACGCAAAAAAATACCAGGCATTGTGTAAACTCTATATCCATGTTATTTGTGCCGGATAAAAAAGATTAATGCTTTAATAAAAAAACTCCCGGAAGCCGGGAGTTTTTAATTGTATGTATTTGCTGATTAAATAAAGTCAATCAGATCCTTGTTTAACTGGTCTTTATTGGTGTACCATAAACCATGAGGCGCACCTTCGTACACTTTAAAAATTGCTTCAGGTAAAAGCCTGGCGGTTTCTTCGCCAGTGGCTTTTATGGGTACCGTTTTATCTTTATCTCCATGAATAATAAGCGTAGGCACATTTATTTTTATCACATCTTTTCTAAAATCGGTAGATGAAAATGCCTGTGCACATTTAAGAGTAGCAATGGGCGAAGCATCCATTGTTTTTATTAAGCTGTTGGTTAAAAAAGCCTCACTTACGGGATGGTTTACCAGCGAAACACCAAAAAAATCTTCATTAAATCCTTCCATAAATGCAGGCCTGTCTGCCATCATTGCATTAGCCATTTTATCAAATTCTTCCTGGGGTACTCCATTTGGGTTATCGGCTGCTTTAAGCATATAAGGCACTACAGCACTTACTAATACTACTTTACTCACTCTTGCACCTGCATGTAAAGAAAAGTATTTTGCAATTTCCCCGCCACCCATAGAAAATCCCACAAGGGTTACATCATTTAAATCCAGTTCATCCAGCAGCGATCTTAAATCGCCGGCCAGGGTATCATAATCATAGTCTCCCAAAGGCCTGTCAGATTTTCCAAAACCTCTTCTGTCATACACAATGCAACGCAATCCCTGTTGTGGCAATTGTGTTACCTGGTATTCCCACATGGCACCGCTCAATGGCCAGCCATGAATAAAAACTACCGGCTTTCCTTTACCCAGGTCTTCATAATAAATATTGATGGGCTCAGCATTTTTTTGTGCTGATGTAATAAATGGCATAAAAATAATTTAAGATGAAACAATTTATAATACCTGCATCTGTACCAAAGATGCTGCCATTTAAAAATTTTATTCAGCAAGGCATCAATTCATAATTAATGAGAAAATATCTGTAGAATTATTTACACATTGCTGCACAACAAAAAAAAGCTGCAACACCAGTTGCAGCTTTATAAAAAATGCTGATTTAAAATTAATTTTAATTACAGAAATTTTTTAAAACTCTTTCTGCAATTATCAGCTAAGATAAAATATAGATACTATTATCAGGTAGTTTCATTAGCAAAACGTTCTGCTACTTTATTCCAGTTTACTACATTCCAAAAGGCGGCCAGGTAATCTGCACGTTTGTTTTGATACTTTAAATAATAGGCATGCTCCCAAACATCGGCGCCCAGCACAGGTGCTCCTCTTACTTCTGCCACATCCATTAAAGGATTGTCCTGGTTAGGCGTAGAGCTTACCTCCAGTTTACCATCTTTAACCAGCAGCCATGCCCATCCGCTGCCAAAACGGGTTATACCTGCATTGGCAAATTTTTCTTTAAATGCATCAAAAGAACCAAAGGCAATATTAATGGCTTCGGCAAGTTTTCCTGTGGGTGTGCCTCCTGCATTTGCAGCAAGACTTTCCCAGAAAAAAGTATGATTCCAGTGCCCACCACCATTATTGCGTACAGCAGGGCTGATAGTTCCGGCAGCTTTTACCAGGTCTTCCAGCGATTTGGTTTCGTTGTCTGTACCTGCCACGGCCTTATTAAGATTATCTACATAAGCCTGGTGATGTTTGCCATGATGTATTTGCATGGTCTGTTTGTCTATATGTGGCTCCAATGCATCATGTGCATAAGGTAAAGCCGGTAATGTAAATGCCATATTTTTTAAAGTTTAAATTGTTGATGCTGTTCAGTATAAACAAATTTATGAAGGCTGGAGGAATGCTGGTGTTTCGGACCAATATGTTCCGGTTCTCGAAATAGCGGGGGTTGCGGTTATTTGCGGGTTTAAAAAATTTTCTAAGACTTAATAATTTGTTAATTTAATTTTTTCAAGACCTTCGGGATTGAAGAGTTCAAGGATTTC
>JAYVGA010000427.1:0-4351 GCA_043772635.1 Chitinophagaceae bacterium | reverse complement strand
AGGCGATATTATTCATGTTACGGCGGGAACTTATGTAGAAAAGACCAGGTGCAACCTTGCTGTTGGCGTTAGCATTGAAGGCGATGGCCCCACATCAGTAATTCAATCCACGCTATCCGAACAGTTTGTTGCCATCATCATAGCCACATCTCCCGAAGGAACCAATGGCAACCAACATATCAGCAATATAAAATTAGATGGCAATAAAAGAACAACATCATGGGCAATTGAAATAAGGGGGCGATCAAATTTTTCTGTTTATGATTGTACCATTACAGACTTTGAAGAAACGGGAGTTTATTTTGGTGGCCGAAATGATAACACTGATGAAGCTCCGGCAATTTATGCAAAAGGAAACAGTTTTTATAACAATATGTTGACTAACTGTGCAAAATATGATGGATATGGAAGAGGATGCCTTGTAATTGGCGGGCAGGACGGGATGCTTATATATAATAATATCATTTCGCAAACAGGCAGGGCAAAGGGTACCAACGGCTGGCCCATTAAATATTGTAACAATGGTTTTTTAAACGGTTGCAAAATTTATAATAATAAAATAACCAAACAGGCATACGATGGTACAAGCTGGGATTTTGCCATAGAGCTTTTTAATGAATCGGGATTAGAAATATACAATAACACCATCATCGGTTCACTTGATATAAATCATCAGACAAAAGGGAAGTATGCATACAGCGTGTATATTCATGATAATATATTTGGGCCAACGGTTTTACAACCGAGGATGGAAACAGGAATGACCCTGGAGTATGAAACCGAAATGGCAATAATAGAAAATAATCAATTCAGGAATTTAGGCATTCCGATATACTTTACCCCAAGAGATGGCAGTTTGATAAGCGACGTAATTATTAATAACAATGTATGTGAAAATATCGGGGTTGCCAATGGAAGCCATCGTGGGTTCGCTATTAATTTTACAAGCGACGGAACCGGTAAGCATATGATATCTAATTTTTTTGTTACTAACAATAAATTTATAGCCAATGCAAAAGAAGCCCCTTATTATGGGATAGAAATAACGGGGAACGAATCAATCACCAACATAAAAATTAAGAATAATACCATTAAGAATTTTAGCGTGGCCTGCATTATTGCAAACCCTGCATTTGTAATAGATACTTTATTAATTGAAAATAATATTTTATCGGGCAATGGTAATAATAATAATCCATTTTATATAAGAGGAACCCCGGACAATTATACCATTAAAAATAATATTAAAGCCAGTTCCCCTTCCGGTTCAAACCCCGGATTTAATTTTAAACAGCAAATAGTGCGGCCGGTTTATTATGAAATTAAAAACATCAGCCCGCTTGAATACATTGCAGTATTTGCCATTATTTTATGCGTATGGTTTAGCCGTAAAGAAAATATTTATGTATTTCCAACAGGCTTGCTGGTTGCTTTTATTTATATTTTTTTAAGTTTTGATACCCGTTACCCGGGAGGCAGCTTTGTAAGTTTTTATTTTATATTGCTATGTATTTATGGCTGGGTGATGTGGAGGAAAAGAGACCGGAGGCATCACCGTATTGTACGTATAACGGCTTCCACAAAAAAAGAATTGCTTTTACAGCTGGTATTTTTTGCTTCTTTCTTTACAGTTATTTATTTTCTATTCACTTATTATAAAACTTTTTTCACTCCCGGCACTATTCCCTGGGCAGATGCTTTTGCAACTGCCACCGCTTGTACCGGTATGTGGTTACTCACCAGGAAAAAAGCAGAAAACTGGTATTGGTGGATGGCAACCTGTATGATATTAATCCCATTAAGCTTTGCAAAGCATAATGTTTTTAACAGCCTTTATTATCTTATGTTACTGGTAACAGCAGTTTGGGGATTGTATAAATGGAAAAGAAGAATGGTCATTAAAAGATAAGGGATAACTTTTTGAGAGGTGCCAAAAACGAGTTTGTTTTATTTATTTATACAACAGGTTTTATTTGTTTTTTAAGATAATCTGAAAGTCGCAGACTGATTGCAACACAGGTTAGCGTTGGGTTTACAGCACCGCCCGTAGGATAACAGGATGCGCCTGCTATGTAAAAATTATCTATGCCATGTACTTTACAATTGGCATCAACAACACCTGTTTTGGGGTTATCACTCATCCTGGTTGTACCAATATGATGCCATCCGCCGCTTGTATAATCCGGTAATTGTTCATCACTATCAAGCAGGTAATCTGCCAGCTTAACACGGCCTAACCCTGCAGCGCCTAACTGTTGACCTAAAAGTTTGTTTAATGTCAGCACTGTTTTTTTATCAATAGGTGATAATGCCCAATGCAAATTAGCCCGTGGAATTCCGAGTTCATCTTTTTCGTTACTTAATACAACTCTTGAAGTTGGATTTGGAAGTTGCTCTGCCCTGGTAAACAATCCGTATGAGTTAAAAATACTTTTTGAAAACATCTTTTGTAAAAAGTTTCTCTTATCTAAAACAGAATACTTATGAAAAGTGTCCAGGCTTTTACGGGGATCGTCATTTGACCAGATTTTCACAGATGGTATAGCTTTTTTTGACATGGCTAAGGGCATTAAGGATATCGAACCATTTAAAACTTTTAACTCTTCCTGTTTTTGTGGTGATATAGCCAGCTCGGCCCGTACTTTTGTACTCAAATCCATTTTATAAAATTCCAGCGGATCAGTATGATTTAACCACATTTCCCCGGATTTTATTTCTACATGCTCCATAAAATAACGGCCAACCAAATCGTTATCATTACCCAGCCCGGCAGAGGCTTGCTTATTACAGGCTAACAAAACTCTGGCATTTTGAATTGAGCAACAGGCTAAAATAAAATGTTTCGCCTTAACAGTATGTTCTTTTCCTGCATAATTTTTTACAGTTACCTGCTTAACAGCAGCAATATTTTCTGTGGCATTAATATCAACCACATTTGCATAAGTGTATAAATGAATATTTTTGGCATTAACTACAGCATCTTTATATTTTTCGCCAAACCTGGTAGGTGGGCTAAAATGCCACATTTTACTCCAAAGAACATTTTTATCAAAAGGAAGTGTTGTAAAATCAGGGTTTAGTTTTTTCCAATATTCTGCATCCCATTCATAAGGACCAAGATCTAAAATATCATGTGCCCTGGGATAAAAAGCAGCAATATCCTCTCTTTTTATTGGCCATCCGCTATTTTCTACCCAATCTCTTTTTACAAAATCTATATCATCAAAAGTAGAACACATGCCACCCCAATGGCCGGTACTACCACCAAAATAATGTAAGCGGCTTGCTTTCATTGGATAGTAGGGATGCCCCGTTAACTTGCCGTTATAAAGTTCCTGTACCCTGTCATCATAATCAAATCCTCCCCCCTCCAGTAAAATTATTTTATAAGGCGTGTTGGCCCAATCCAAAGCTATACTTATACCAGCGGCACCTGCGCCAATAATACAAATATCTCCTTCAATTACAGATTGGTTGTCTAACTCCCTGGCATCAATGTGCATATAAATTAAGTTCTGAGTTTAAGTTAAAGAAAAGAGTGCACACTGCCGTGCTTCTGTAGTAGAAATAACCCATCCGCCCAGGACTTGTATTTTATATTCCTGAAAATCCCTGTATATTTTTTTATCCAGTAACCCGATAACGCTACCGTAATCGGAGGCTACTGTTAATTTACCATCGTAGTCAGTTAAAAGTAATTCCGTTAATTTCTTTTTTTCATTTTCTTCCGGAGTCAGATTTCTATAACTAATTCCAATTTCACGGATAGTTTTTATATCACAAAACCGGCTTAGTTCATCCGGCATTACCAGCGGATCATATGATTTTTGTTTTTTATTATAGTACCGTATAACAGGTACCGAAATAACTGCTAAAGTAACAGTAGTAGTAATTAATAAAAAAGTTCTTCTTTTCATGAAGGGTAGCAGCGTTATATTAAATCAATAATTATGAATTAAACCCTTATTCAATAATTAATGGGTTTAAAATTATCAACCCACATTCATCTTTAGTTAAACAAAAAAATTACTTAATCATTTTTTAAAATAATAAATAAGACTCAAAAACAGAAATATTTATTTTTTATTGTTAGTAAAAAAATAAAAATATGGAAATAAATTAAAATACTGCCGTTTGTTTTTCACGGTTTTTCCAAAGATGATAATGGAAATAAAATGGATTTTTCAAAAAACTAATATTTGTTGCATTAAAATATTTTGTTCACAATTCAATATAACTTACCAACATATAAAGCTATCTATTAAAAGTTAGCCTTTACTCCTCTTAATTTTTATTTCTTATATGTTTATTTGTACATGTTTATACATATTCTAAATTAGCATGTATAAAG
>JAYVGA010000426.1:0-10784 GCA_043772635.1 Chitinophagaceae bacterium | reverse complement strand
GAAATAGAAAAAAGTACAGATGGGATAAACTTTGTACTGCTTGATAAAGTGAATGCAAAAAATACAGCAGAAGCATTTTACAATTACACCGATGCCGGGGATATAAATGGCAACAGTTTTTACAGGCTAAAAATGCTGCAGCAGGATGGGATGTTTAAATACAGTAATATTATTTTACTAAGCAGCGCTTTGCTGTTTGAAGTAAATTTTATTGAAAATCCTTATACAGATAAAATAAATGCTACAGTTACGGTACCGGAAACAGGTACGCTCAACCTGCATTTGTATAACGATAAAGGCCAAAAGCTAAAGATGCATACACAGTCCGTAAATAAAGGAATGAATAAAATAATGGTACCTAAACTAAGCAGTTTACCTACGGGGATTTATTTTATTTCGGCAGAATATAAAAATGAAGTTTTTAAAACCAAACTGATAAAACAATAGTTTTTTTTCTTACCTCTGGCAGATCGTGCAACTGCCTTTAATGCAAAAACCCGGAGTTATCCGGGTTTTTTGTTTATGTATTTATTTTATATTTTATTTAAAGGGGAACGCTGAATGAACCATTGGTAACAGTACGGATAGAACCGGGAGCTGGAAAGCTCGGAAGAGTGCCGCTAAATGTACCCATTACCCTTGTGGCAGTAATACTGGTAATTATAATGGTGAAGCCAGGTGTTTGTGTTGCAAGCGGATCTGATTGTATATACCAATTAACTGAGGCAGCATCAAAATAATCTGCTGCCACTAAAATTCCGCTGGCCAATTGATTGACCGTATAGGTACCATTTGTAATTGCTCCTCCTGTTTGTTTTACAATATCAATTTCAAAATAAGGATCTACGCCTGCAACAGTTTCTCCCCAAAATCTTAAAACAGGAAATCCAGCTGATATATCTATCTCTCCGAAAATATTTTGATTAAAATTAGTGGCTGTTCCGTTTATGGTACAGGTTATAAAATCTGTTGCAGCACCACCCGTAACCGTTACATTAAATGTGCAGCTTGATGTTCCTACCTGTGGAGCAAAAGTAAATATGCCTGAAGCTAAAGGTGTTCCGCTTCCGGTAAGGGTAACGGTTTGTGCACCTGTAGCAGCAAATGTGCCCGAAGCTGTAAAGGTCATTCCATTTACAGCAGGTGTTGTAATGCTGTAACTTCCAATAGTAGTAACATTGGCAGTAACAGTAACTGTATTGGTAGCTGATAATACTGTACCCATAGCATAAGTACCACTTGCAACAGCACCCGTGCATACACCCGGAGCTCCACCCAATGTGCAAACAGCTGGAGGCGCAGCCGCAGTAAAGGTTACAGGAAATGCGCATGAGGTAGCAGCGGCACCTGTAGCGGTATAAGAAGAAGTATTTGCTGTAGTGGGTGTGCCGCTTGCGGTAAGCGTAACCGTTTGCGCACCAGTTACTGCAAAACTCCCTGCACCTGCAAAAGTAACTCCATTAACGGCTGCTGTAGTAATACTATAAGTTCCGGCGGTGGTTACGTTTACATTAAATTTTACGGTGTTAGCTGCTCCGGTGGCGGTACCAGCACGGTAGGTTCCTGCAAGTACAACCCCTGTACAATTACCGGGTGCTCCTGCAAAAGTATAAGCTGCAGCCGCACTTGTAGATGAAGTAACCACTACACTAAATGTGCAGGAGTTAGGTGCAATGCCTGCGGTAAGACTGGAAGTGCCAGAAGCAGTTGGTGTGCCCTGCCCATCTAAAGTAACAGTTTGTGGTCCTGTGGTTGTAAATACGCCGGTAGATTGAAAGAACATTCCATTTACAGATGATGATCCGATAGTGAAGTTTCCCAATGCAGTTACGTTTACATTAAGGGTAACGGTATTATTAAAATTTAAAGAAACGCCCTGTTTGTAGGTACCATCTACCGTGGTGCCCGAACACTGTAATGTATAAGCTGCTATAGAAGCTCCCGCACCCAGCACTTGTACTTCTATTGCACATGTACTAATGCCAAACTTTATTGTAAAAGTATAAAAGCCTGCTGCCAGGGGTTTACCTGCAGCTTTTAAACGAACGGTATTTAAACCTACTGCTGTAAAAGAACCTATAGCTTTAAATGAAAACCCGCTTACAGTATCGGAAGTAATGGTATAGCTACCAATAGTAGTTACATTTACCTGTACATCTATATAATTTTGTGCACCCAGGGTAGAATCTTTTTTATAAATTCCGTTTACTGCACTGGGCAGGCAATCTCCAAAACTATCTTCTTTTAAAGTGCCGGCAGCAGGGCTGCCTGCTCCATCTTCCAGGCTATACTCCTTTTGGCACGACAGGGTAAAAAAAACAGCGACCAAAATAATTAAAAAGAATTTCAGATGTTTCATGGTTATGATTTTTTATTTTTTAAGAAACCTGGGTATTGTCGTCTACTAAAGATTCTGTTTCTACGGTATGATGTACTTCCTCTTTTTTATGCCCAAAAAATCTTCTTTGAAAAACAAGAATAGACAATACCCCCGTGGTAATAGATGCATCGGCAATATTAAAGATGGGCCTGAAGAACTCAAAACTTTCTCCTCCCCAAACAGGAAACCAGCTTGGGAAATGGCCTCTTATTACAGGAAAGTAAAGCATATCTACAACATTGCCATGCAGGAAACCTGCATATCCTTTTTTAGAAAAAACAGCCAGGCCATCATAATATAAATAGTCGTTCAGCCTTGCATCATACAGCATTCCTTTATCAAAGATCATCCCGTAAAAGCAGGAATCTATAAGGTTACCCAATGCCCCTGCATAGATAAGTGCCGCACATATGATAAACCCTTTACTGTATCCACGTTTTGTAATACTGCCCAGGTACCATGTACCAAATACTACTGCACCCAGCCTAAAAATGGTTAAAGCCATTTTGCCCCAATCGCCGCCAAACTTCCAGCCATAGGCCATGCCGGGATTTTCTACAAAATAAAGCTGAAACCAGCTACCCAATACAGGGTGAGAACTGTGTAAAAGAAAATTAGTTTTAATGTAAACTTTCAAAGCCTGATCTGCTATTACTACGAGGGCTATGATAATGATTAAGTGTCTTGCTTTCATAATTTATGGTAACAAAGATAGGGGTATTAGGTGTTTGGTTTAAAGGTTTAGGATTAGGTTTAGAAGTTAAGGGTTTAGGGTTATTTAAGGTTGTCACTAAGTCATTAGTCATTGGTCAAATGTTATTAACTTACAAATCAATGCGGTTTACCTAAGAAATGTTCAATAATCAATTTTCAATGCTCAATTTTCAATTATAAAAGGCAGGTGCATTTTCATTAAAAATTTTTTGTTGGGTATTGAATATTGAGCATTGTTTCTTTACATATCTTAAGTGAACGGCATTGACTTACAAATCCAAATTAGCACGCCCACTGCCCACTGCGCTACTCTTCAAAATAAACCCTCCTCACCCTTTGAGAGATATTGGTGAGAATTTCGTATTCTATTGTTTGTGCCCAATGCGCCAGTTTGCTCACGGGCAGTGCTTCACCAAAAACAATTACTTCGTCTTCTTCCCCGGCTGCTATGCCCGTAATATCCAGCATAGTCATATCCATACATATTCTTCCTATTACCGGTGCAGGCTGGCCATTTACCAGCATATGCCCCACTCCATTGCTTAATATTCTTGGGTATCCATCTGCATACCCAATGCGTACGGTAGCAATAACTTTATCCTCTTCTGCTACAGCACTGCGGCTGTACCCCACGCTCTCCCCTTTTTTTATTTTTTTTATTTGTGATATGGTTGTTTTTAATGTGGTTACATTTTTAAGTTGCTGCTGCACATTTTTATCTGCATCTACACCATACATCCCAATACCCAGGCGCACCATATCCATCTGTAAATGCGGGTGTCGGTAAATGGCAGATGTATTGGCAATATGACTTATAAAAGAATAACCGACGGCTTCTTTGATTACTGCAGCGGCCTTACTGAGCAAAATGCCCTGCTGCCCGGTAAAAGCATCATGCGCCTCATCGCCTCCTGCAGCCAGGTGAGAAAAAACAGATAAAATTTTAAAACAACCTGCCTGTTGTAATACCCGGGCTAATTGTGGCAACTCCTCATCCTGAAAACCCAGGCGATGCATACCGGTATCTATTTTAATATGAACCGGGTAATTTTTTAGCTGATGGTGATGCAGGTAATTTTTAAAGGCATCTAAAATTTTAAAAGAATACAGTTCCGGTTCCAGTTCATATTGTACCAGGTTATCAAAGCCCGACTCTTCTGTATTCATCACCATAATGGGTAAACGAATACCTGCCTTACGAAGCTCTACGCCTTCATCGGCATAAGCCACTCCCAAATAATCTACACCGGCGTGTTGCAAAAGACTGGCTATTTCAAAACTGCCGCTACCATAACTAAAGGCTTTTACCATACACATTATCTTTACCCCATTTTTTAAATACTGGCGGTAAACTTTTATATTATGGCGCAGCGCATTCAAATCTATTTCCATTAAAGTGAGGTGCATCTTTTGCTCCAGTGTATTGCTTATTTTTTCAAACCTGAAAACCCTGGCACCTTTTAGTAAAATGGTTTCATCTGCAAATTGAAGCGATGAAATATTTTGCAGGAATTCTTCTGTTGATAAAAAAAAATGGCATTCGTTAATACCTTCAAAAAGTGCAGCATGGTTTTTCATCTGCCGGCCAATGCCAATAAAACGGTGCAGTTTTTTGTGCTTAACAACAGCTGCTATTGTTGTGTACAATTCTTTGTCGCTTTGGCCCGATTGCAGCAGATCGCTTAATACAACCGTACGTTTTTTGTGCTGTTGCTGCTGTTCCAAAAAATCAAGTGCAATACCCAGAGAATTAATGTCGGCACTGTAACTGTCGTTTATGATGGAACAGCGGTTAATGCCCTGTTTTAATTCGAGCCGCATTTTTACAGGGCGCAGCTGCTGCATTCTTTCCTCTACCTGTTTTACAGAAATATTTAAATACAGCATTACTGCCATACACATAATGGCGTTGTGCACAGAAGCTTCATCGGTAAATGGTATAAATATTTTATGATTATTTTTTTCATAATGGTATTTAATCCAGGTTCCATCCGTGTTGGTATCAATACCGGTAATTTGCAGCGAGGCTTCCTGTTTTTTGCTCCAGGTAAAAAGTTGTATAGCGGGATTAAGGTTTTCTTTAAAAACCTGAACAGCTGCATCCACTTCTTTTTCATCGGCACAATAAAAAAGTATTTTGCTGGTAATAAAGAGGGTAAGCTTCTCATTTATTTTTTGTTGCCTGCTTTTTAACCCTTCTGCGTGTGCATCGCCTAAAAAAGTAAATACTCCAATGCCGGGATTAATAATTTTCTGCAGCTTCTGCATTTCTCCGGGCTGCGAAATACCGGCCTCAAAAATGGCCAGGTTATAACTATCATTCATTTGCCAAACAGAAAGGGGTACACCAACCTGCGAGTTGTAACTTTTTGGACTTCGTACAATATCATAATCATTATTGAGCAACTGAAACAGCCATTCTTTACAAATGGTTTTACCATTACTGCCGGTAATGCCTATTACAGGATACTTAAATTTGCTGCGGTGATGAGCCGCAGTTTGCTGAAAGGCAGCCAGGGTATTTTTTACTTTTATAAAATGTGCCGATGGATAAAGTGATGCATCAACAGTATTGCTCACCACAAAGTTGCGAACCCCTTTTTTGTATGCATCCGCAATATACCGGTGCCCATCCTGCTGCGGCCCGCTTAATGCAAAAAACAAGGATGTTTCCGGGAAATAAATTTTACGGCTGTCTATAACAAGCTGTTCTATTATGGCCGCATTGTTTAAAGTATCAGCGGTGCCGGTAATTGTATTGATATCGTTAAGCGTATATGTCAATCTTGTTTTAAACTGAAATGTAAAAAGTATTTGGTATAAAATGATGCCCGCCTCATCCCCATTTCTTTTTCTATTAAAGGGGCCCGCCTGAATATAAATGAAAAACTTTTGTGCTAATAAATAAAAATCATAAATGTTTTTCGTTTTTGAAAAGCTTTACTATTTATTATTAATTATTAATGTGCTTCATCATCCATGTTTTCATCTGCATTTTTTATATTTTCCCTGTCTATAAAAATAGAGTACATCACAGAAGCAGTAAGGCAAACCAAAATAAACCCAAGAGAAATAAATACCTGCGTAGTTTTATCTATCCACTGGTTTATCCAGTACTCGCCCAGCATTTTTACACCAATAAAAATTAATACAACAGCAATGCCCTGCGGCAGGTAATCAAATTTATTTACCGCACCACGGAGCAGGAAAAATAAAGAACGTAAACCCAGCACTGCAAAAATATTGGATGTGTAAATTACCAGGCGGGCCGTATCCTGGTAGCTCAAGGTTTTGGTATCTACAATGCCCATTACTGCAGGTATAGAATCCAGGGCAAATACCAGGTCTATAGCTGCCAGCATAATAACCACCACAAATAAAGTAGTGTATTTTTTTTGGCCATTTTCTACCACAGTAAACCTGCCATTGCCATCATGTGGTGCAAGGGGTAAAATTCTTTTTAAAAATTTATACACTTTACTTTTTTGAGGATCAAATTCTTTTTCTTCTTCTACAGATATAAACATTTTGTAACCGGTATACACCAAAAAAACACCAAACACATACAGCAGCCCATGAAATTTTTCTACCAGTGCTACGCCCACGGTAATAAAAATAATTCTAAACACTATGGCCATTAGAATGCCAATAAGCAACACCCGGCCAAAGTTTTTTTCCTTTACACTAAAGGCTGTAAAAATGAGGATAAATACAAAAATATTATCTATGCTCAGGCTCCATTCCATAAGGTAAGCACTCAGGTATTCCAGCGCAGGTTTTTGCCCTTCTTCTATCCATAAAAAAACGCAGAAAGCCAATGCAAGACCTACCCAGAAAAATGTTTGATTCAATGCCTGCTTAATGCTCACCTTCTGATCTTTCTTGCTCATGAGCCCCAGGTCGAAAACTAGAGAAAGAACAATTACTATACTAAATACTATATATATCAGCTGGGTTTTATCCATACAATTTTATTTTGAATATTTTCTTTTTCGTACCCACTGAAAAATGATTGCAAATAAAATAACCACCAGTACCGGTATGGCTATATTTATTACCTGCCACATTGTTTTTTGTTCATTTACTTTTTTTGTATCCAGCAAACGCACCACATAATCTTTTCCTTTGGCTTCGCTGAGGCCATTGGTATTAATAAGATAGTCTAAACAATTTTGAACAAAATCTTTATTGGCAAAAGGAAATTCCCGTTGTGTACCGTAAGTGTATGGATTCATACCCATGGGTATAGGTTGATTACCTTTTATTACGGAGTTTAAAACGATATCGCCATCGGCCACTATGATCATTTTATTTTCGCCAAGGCACTGAGGCAAAAAAATGGCCCCGTATGCCGCAATAGAATCTCTCATAGCCTGCGATGTACGGTTGGCAAAGAGCGAAGAAAATTTACCTTCCAGCAAAACGGCTACAGGAATATTTGGGGTTACAAATTTTTCGTCCTGTGCTGCGGATACGTTTTCTTTTCCACTTATAAGGGCTGGCGTTGCAATTTTTCTTGCATTGGCAGAAGAGCTGAGGATAACAGTTTTTTTAATGCCTTCGGCTTCTACCGTATCAATAGAATTTACAAACCTGCCCGAAACAAAACCCAGGTTTTTATTAATGGGGTGATTGGATTTTGATTCCAGCACCGGAAAATAATTCCAGGGCAGGAGTTCAAACTGGCCATTGCCATTTACATCAAAAGGCAGGTAATCGCACTGCAGATCCATAACAAGATCTGCATTAATACGCACGCCGTATTTAAACATCAGGTCGTTTAACTGCAGCCCACGGTCGTAGGCTATCACTTCATTTTTTATTTTAAGGCTATCCATTTCTGCATTTAGCCTGTCGGTAAAAATTAATAGTTTACCCCCGTTCATTACATATTGATCCAGCTTTAATTTAGCGGCTTCGCTAAAAGGCTGTGTGGGTTTTACTATCAGCAGTACTTTAAAATCCAGCGGAACAAAAGACTGTTTATTTATGTTGAAGAGGGATAATTTATAATCAATATTAAGGTTGTTTTCTACCAGGTCGTAAATGCTGTAATCCATAGGCTCTCCGTTACCGTTAGCATAACCAATACTTGTTTTCTGCGTTTGCGTAATGGCAGAAACAGCATTGGCCATTTTATATTCCAGCAATGCTTCTGCACTGTTAAGTTCCTGAAAATTTATAAGCGGTGTTTTACCTTGGTATAATATAACAGGCAATACATTTTCATTGTAATGTACCAGTGCTGCGGGGTAAACAAATTGCTGCTGCTGGCCTTCTTTTACCTGCGATGTAAGGTTGATAGGCAATAATCCCATGGCAGAAAGGGTATCTGCATAAGACACTTCTGTACCGGCCACTTTATCTTCCGGAGAAATAAAACTATACGTAAAATTTTTGCCGGCTATTTCTTTAAACTCCCTTAATAAATCTTCAGTGCCTGATGATAATTTTTTAAATCCGCTGGGGTAATTGCCTTTTAAAAACACATCAACATGCAGGGGATCTTTAATATTTTTTAATACATTTTTGGTGGCATTGCTAAGGGTAAACCTTTTTTCGTTGGTAAAATCCAGGCGGCTATGCCATACCGATGCTGCCCAGTTAATGGCAAATAATATTATGAGGGTAATTAAAAACCACCCCCTGCTGCTCCATATTTTACTGAATGCTTTTTTCATTTTTAATTTTATCCGATGTTATCTTTTCTCCTGCCTGTAAATACAAACGGGAGATATAGATGTGTTTATTTTTTATGCAGGTTTTTTACGGTGATTAATAAAGACAAAAAAATGATGCTCATAAAATATACCAGGTCCCTGCTATCCAGCACTCCCCTGCTTATGCTGCGGTAATGAAAATCTATGCCCAGCATTTCTACATAATAATCGGCACTGCCCTGCAGCACCGGCAACTTACTAATGGCATTAAAACCAAAATATAATATAAGGCAGGTAAATGCACTTATAAGAAATGCTACTACAGCATTGCCTGTAAAACTGCTGCAGCAAAGGCTGATAGCAGCAAAAACAGCTGCCAGTAAAAACAAACCCAGATAACTTCCTGCAATACCCCCGCTATCTATACTGCCCGAAGCACTTAATGTTTTAATGGTGATGATGTAAATAAAAGTAGGAACTATTACAAATAACAAAACGAGCAGGATAGAGGCATATTTTCCCAAAACGATCTGCCAGGGTGTAAGGGGTTTTGTTTTTAGGATTTCAAAAGTGCCGGTTTTAAACTCATCGGATAAGGAACGCATGGTAATGGCAGGCACCAGGAACATAAATATCCAGGGGGCTAACTCAAAAAATTTATCAAGGGAGGCATACCCATACTCAAATATGCTGCTATCCTGCAGCATAAAAAGAAAAATGCCATTAATTAACAGGAACAGAATAATAGCAATATACCCGGTAAGATTACTAAAAAATTGGCTAATTTCTTTTTTACAAATGCTCCACATATAATTTAAAATTGCTGCAATTTACTATTTAGCAGGCTAATATAACTGCCGAACGGTCTTACAGTGCATTTTTTTTATTTAAAAGCAGCAAATAAGCAAAAGCTATTGTCATTAGATTGTAATTAAGGTTTTTTAATCTTTAACCACAGAATTCAGCATAGTTTTTTTTGAATTTTTTATTTGAATGATATGCCCAAAAGGCATTTAACCACGTTTACCAAAACCAACCGCCTCCCCTGCTTTTATTAGCGGGGGTTTTTTTTTATTAGTAAATTACTCAGCGGCACTTAAAAAACCACAAAATAGTTTTATAGTTTAAAGTAATACTTACTATCGCTGGCCTCCCGTTTTATTAAATACAGCTTCTCATTATTTTTCTTACAATATCCTTTAAAAAAATAAGATTTAAGTTATTAAGCAACAATCTCTATAAATAGCTTTTTTATTCTTCACTTGTTTAAGAATTATTACTTATCCACATTGCCACCTGTTATGTTAAAGTAATCATAACTTAAATTTTATATTTTTTTATTAAACTTCAATTTTTATTTATGAAAAGAACTTTTGCCGCTTTTGCAGCTTGCCTGCTTTTTACATTTGGTTGCACCAAAGAAAACATTAATGAAGAAAATTTACTGCCTGATGATGAGGTTGCAGGTATTACTGGCCGATGTGCTTCGCAGGAAATTTTGGTTATGCAGTTACAGCAGGATCCAGGCCTTGGCCGCAGAATGCAGGCCATTGAAGAAGCTACCAGCAGGTTTATTAAAAACCCTCCAAACTCCTATTTATCCGGTGGCAATGTGGTAATACCTGTAGTGGTAAATGTATTGTATAAATCAGCCGCAGAAAATATTTCGCTGGCACAGATTCAATCTCAGATAGATGTATTGAATGCAGATTTTACTGCTATAAACACAGATTATAACATTACGCCTGCTTATTTTCAGAGCGCCCGTTCCGGCGATACTAAAATTCGTTTTGAATTAGCGCAGGTTATCAGAAAATCAACCTCAAAAAAGAGCTGGTCTACCAACGATGCCATGAAAAAAAGTGCACAGGGAGGCATTAACCCTACTAGCCCTGCAACTAATTTAAACCTTTGGGTTTGCAATATGGGCGGTGGCATTTTAGGGTATGCACAGTTTCCGGGCGGCAGTTCTGCTACAGATGGTGTTGTAATTGATAATAATGCTATGGGCAATACAGGTACTGCTGCAG
>JAYVGA010000425.1:0-4219 GCA_043772635.1 Chitinophagaceae bacterium | reverse complement strand
ATGACCCTATGAAAAACTAAAGCTGGTATCCCCGAAATTATCGGGCCAAGTCAAAATAAATATTTCAAACAGCACTAAGCAGCATCTTGTTTAAAAGAAGATTCTTCTCCTTTGTTTTCTTTTACTACAAAGTAGCACAGCACCGCTGCCACAATCATGAGCACGCCTCCTATCTGCACGGCCAGCATCCTGTTATTGTTTAAAAGTTTGCTCATTATCCAGCCAAAAAAAAGCGAGGCAATAATTTCGGGCAATACAATAAAGAAATTAAAAATACCCATGTACAATCCTATTTTATCTTCGGGCAGGCAACCGGCCAGCATAGCATAGGGCATAGATAAAATACTGGCCCAGGCAATACCCACGCCTACCATACAGGCATACAGCATTAAATGATTGGTTACAAAACCCACGCTTATTAAGCCCACGGCACCGCATAAAAGACATACGGAATGGGTAAGCTTACGCCCAAGCTTCATAGCAACAAAAGGAATGGTTAATGCAAAAAGAAAAGCTACTACATTATAAAAAGAAAGCGTGAGTCCTGCAAACTCTACACCCTTTGTGTAAATAGCATCTGTTTCGCTGGCTGCGCCAAAAATATTGCGGGCCACGGCCGTGCTGTAATAAAACCACATTAAAAACAAACCGGGCCAGGTAAAAAACTGCACCAGTGCAAGCTGTTTCATTTTTGAAGGCATATGAGCAATGGCATGCAAAATTTCTGTTACGCCGCCTCCAAAACCTTTATTGCTTTCTTTTACTTTTTCTTTAAATCCAATATCGGCAGGCGGGTATTCTTTGGTACTGAAAATGGTGTGCATTACCGATAACAAAAACATAGTGCCTCCAATATAGAAAGCATATTTTACTGAATTAGGAATTTGCCCGTCTACACTTTCCCTGGATACGCCCAGCAGGTTAGACAGTATCCATGGCAGTGCAGATGCGATGCTTCCGCCCAGGCCTATTAATAAACTCTGCATGGCAAAGCCTCTTGTACGCTGATAATCGGGAAGCTTATCTGCCACAAATGCCCTGAAGGGTTCCATGGCCACATTGCCTGCAGTATCTAAAATCCATAACAAACCTGCGGCCATCCACAAAGCACTGCTGTTTGGCATAAAAAATAAACAGATGGTACTTAACAATGCACCTACAAAAAAATAAGGTCTTCTTCTTCCCCACCAGGGGTGCCAGGTTCTGTCGCTCATGTAACCAATTATGGGCTGCACAATTAAACCGGTTAAAGGGGCTGCTAAAAACAGCAGGGGTATTTCATCGGGGCTGGCTTTTAAATATTCGTAGATAGGACCCATATTGGCCCGCTGAAGATCCCAGCCAAACTGGATTCCGAAAAAACCAAAACTCATGTTGAATATTTGCCAGAAACCTAAAGCAGGTTTAATACCCTGGTGAGTAGGCATGGCAATTGCCTGGGTTGCATCGCTCATAGCAATCAGTAGTTTAAAATGTTTAACGTGTAAAAATTACACTTCGCTAAATGTACAATAATTTTTTTACCGGCAAAAAAAGCCCGCAGTTTTATATTAATCTGCTGTAAATAAATTTCTTTTTGTATTTATTTATGTACCTGAAAGAATATAATTAATTATAAAAAAACTTTTGTGTAATATGCCAGGCAATCTTAATAAAAATTATTCCACATCAATTTTAAAGAAAAATTCTTAAGCCTTGGGGGTTGATTTAAAAAGGTTACTACAATTATCAACTCTTTTTTCTATTAAGGTAAATAGGCTAATTCTTATTTTAATGTGCTATAATCGTAATAGCATCTTGTATTTTGCATATGTCTCCATTTTTATTGTTCTGTAATTTTGAGTTAGCCTGCTGCATTGATTTTAACCTTAGTACAAATTTAATAAAGTGATGGTGTTAACCTTATTATCTACAATATTAAATATGCTTAAGGCCAATTAAAAAATCAGGTCTCAGGTAGGGGAATTTTAATATCTCTTTGCTCTCTATTAAGTTTAGGACTATAAGCTCTTAGAAAAAATTCTATATCTCCTGCTGAATTGGTTTAATTAATATTTTCATAACTATTATGTAGATAATTTTTTAATGGGCTTTCACATTCCTGCAAATTATATCTTTAATCACCAACCGGTGGAAGATCCAACTTTTTGGGGAATGAAAATAAGCATAGAAAGATAGAAAAATATATTTTATATCCCCACTTTTAACAGGCCCCAATATTCAATAATTTGTATATTTACCAATATAAAAAATAATGTATATCATGCAATCAATTCGTTCAAATACAAATCCATCTTTGCTCAGGGAAATTATTGATGAAATAGATGCTCTTGATTCGGGAGAACAAAAATTGCTTCTTTTAAAACTTAAAAAAGAAGAGCTAATGAAGAAATATAAATTATTGGATAAAGAATTAAAGAAAGGTGAAGTATTGGTAAAGGAAGAAGAAATCCCATTAATTATCAGCAAAAACAGAAAAGAAAGATATGAGCAAAAAATTCGTTCTTGATAGCTCTGTATTTCTTACTTATGCTGCTTATGATAAAATTTATAGAATATTAGATGCAGTAATTACTTACGATATTATCATTTTTACAAATGAAACTCTTATTGAAGAATTGAAAATTAACTTACCAAAAATAATAAGGATAAAAACCAAAACTCCTGAACAAATAATTGATGAAATTATTTTATTGACAACTAAAGTGGAGACTACTCCTCAATTTTCACAAAGCCCCGACCCAAAGGATAACTTTTTATTTGATCTTTCCATTCAGACAAATAGCGAATTAATTGTTACAGAAGAAAAGGCATTACTTACATTCAAAGAAAGTCCGGTAAAAATTCATAATATGAAATGGTTTAAAGAAAATTTCCCAGTTCCTCTGTAGTATTTTTTTAAGATTTATATACTTAATAATATCTTCTTCTCCGGGTACAACTCTGCAAAAGAATAAATACTATTTCTTATAAAATCATTATCCGTATAAGGATTCAGCAATTCTTTTAAACTGTAAATATCATGCGGTGTTTTTTTTGCATCGATATAACCCATACCCCAAAAGCTTCCCCGCTCCACCAGCATACAAAGTTTTTCTTTTTTACTAAGGCCATCATCCAAAATAGCAAAAGTGGGCAACTGTTCTTCCAAAGCCTCCAATGCTTTTTTTATTTTTCCATTATAATACATGGGCGATTCCAGGAACTCCAAATCCCGTTCTGCAATCGGTGCTTTATCTAAGTAGCAAAGTTTTTTATCCAGCTCAAATTCTTCTGCCATATTACGAAGCAGCATCATGCCTTCGTGCAGCAAATTAAAATGATACAATGCTTTTATATTTTTTTTCTTTTTATCTATGGCCAGGCGTATATAACCCCTGTTATCTTCAAAACTGTAGAGGCCATATTTTTGTGCAGGCTGTTTCTGGCTGTAATTGTATTTGGGCCAGAGCCTTTTTATTTCGGCGCTCTCCAGCACAAGCGCATGTAGCTCGCTGGCGCACTGCGTATAAGTAATATTGGCAACCAGCCGTAAAAAATACTGCCGCTTTTTTTCTGCATCGTTATGGGTAAAATGGCTGCTCACCCTTTTTTTTATGTTGATGGCCTTGCCTACATAAATAATTTTTCCTTTGCTGTTGTGAAAATAATACACACCCGGTTTGCCGGGCAATGCACTGATAACGGCTTTATCCAAATGATTGGGCAGCCATTGTTCACTGGATGTTTTTTTAAGCATGGCATCTATATGAAGCCTGCCATCTAAAGCCAGGTATTTTTCTAATAGTAAAACAGTTGCCTTTGCATCTCCGGCTGCCCGGTGGCGGTTCTCTATCGTAATGCCAACACTACGGCATAAATTTCCCAGGCTATACGAGGGCAGGCCGGGGAATATCCTGCGGCCCAGCCTTACCGTGCAGAGTTTTTTTACATTTAATTCGTAATCGCTGTTTTTAAGATGATGTCTTACAAAAGAAAAATCAAAATTGACGTTGTGTGCCACAAAAATATTATTGCACAGCATAGCAAAAATTTTATCCGCCACTTCATTAAATAATGGAGCCGATGCTACCATTGCATTGCTGATACCCGTGAGTGCAGTAATGTATAATGGAATTTTTTGTTGGGGATTAATAAGTGTATGAAAGCTATCCACTACCCTCCTGCCATCATGCACATATATAGCAATTTCTGTAATGCCATGGCCCGATGCAAAGCC
>JAYVGA010000424.1:0-7197 GCA_043772635.1 Chitinophagaceae bacterium | reverse complement strand
ATACCCGGCACATTTTCCAGCACTACATTGGCTCTGGAAATAATGGTGTAGCAACCTGCCCATGGCCGGGCTACACCCCAGTAATTCTGTGGATTGCCTGCACCAGCATTTCCCAGGAACCAGTCGGCGCCGCTTACATGGTCTTCATCCAGGCCGGTAAGATTCCAGTAAGGCTGATTGAAAAGATCGTAGGTGTAGAGCTCGCTGTAAACCCCATTAATGGCTGCGGCTGCATCATCTGCATTCTTATAAAAATTTACCGGAGATAAAAAAGTAAATGGTTTTTCTTCCAATTGTTTTGTGCAGGAACTGAGGGATAAAAATGCAGCTCCTGAAAATAGTATGATAAATAATTTTAGTATCGGTTTCATAATCTTGTATTGTTAAGTTTTTTAAAATTAAAAATTACAGCGTACAGATAAATTTACAGTGCGTGAATTTGGATAGCCTCCAAGGTCAACACCAAACAGGGATGGCTTATCTCCATAGCTGTTTATTTCCGGATCGTATCCTGTGTAGTTGGTAAATGTGTAAAGATTATTTACCCCTGCAGAAATTCTTAATCCCTGTATGCCTGCAATTTTTGTTTTTACATTGTAACCCAGTGTAATATTTTTAACCCGCACAAAACTTCCGTCTTCAATAAACCTGCGGGTAAATTTTAAATTCCTGCTGAAACTATGAAGAATTTTAGGCCCTGTAGCACTGCTGTTGTCGTTCTCCTCTCTCCATGCACCATCATACATGGCCTGTGTAATATTTTGATTTTGACCAAGGTTACCGATGTACCTGCTGTTCATATTAATAATATCATTGCCCTGCACGCCATTAATAAAAATACTTAGATCAAAATTTTTGTAAGAAAAGTTATTGGTAAAGCCGAAAGTATAATCGGGATTAACGTTTCCAATAAATGTTCTGTCCTTATCGCCGATAGATGTAGGATCGCCATCTAAGTTTTTATATTTTATTTCTCCCAATAAATTTTTTATTGCCGCTGCATTTACATTGGAGTATTGGGGATCATTTCTTATTTCTGCTTCGTTATCATAATACCCATCTTCTACCCAACCATAAATGGCACCAATGGGATGACCTACCTTTTGAATAAAGGGAGCATCGCCAGTAGAAATATTATCGGCAAACTGTTGTTCTACATCTGCCCCCAGGCTGGTTATTTCGTTCCTGTTGAAAGAAATATTAAAGCTGGTGGCCCATTTAAAATCTTTGCGCTGCACCGCCACCGCATCCAATGCCAGTTCTATTCCCTTATTTTTTACTGCACCTGCATTCACTAATTTTTTTGGAAATCCTGATGAGGGTGGAGTTGTAACATACTGCAGCAGGTCTTTAGTTTCTTTTGTATATCCATCAATATGCAGGTTAAGTCGGTTTTTAAAAAACCCGATATCAATTCCTGCATTGTAAGAGGAGGTAGTTTCCCACTTAAGATCGGGGTTGGCAGGGCCTGCATAATAATCATCTGCATAGCCCGTTTGCAATACCCCGTTTAATGGATATTTATACACTTTTAATTTAGACCAGGAGGCATAAGATCCTATACCCTGGTTACCGGTTTGGCCATAACTTAACCTGAATTTAAGATCGCTTATGGTTTTGGATAAACTCTCCATGAATTCTTCGTTTATTACTTTCCAGGCAAAAGCTACAGATGGAAAATTGGCCCACTTACTATTTTTACCAAACTTGCTCGACCCATCTCTGCGCAGCGATGCAGTTAAAAGATATTTATCGTCGTACTCATAATTTAATCTTCCCAAAAAAGAAATTAAGGTAGATTGATATTTATCGCCCTGTGGTGTAAGTTGTGTTTTGGCACTTCCCAGGTTTTCATTTTTTAAAATGTCGCTTGTAAAGTCGGTGGCTTCCTGTTTTTTCCATTGCCCGTTGGTACGCTCATAAGTACTGGCACCAAAAACATTAAAGCTGTGCTTGTTTATTTTTTTGTTGTAGGTTAATATACTTTCACTAATGATACTGTTCCAGATATCATCCGATTTTAATCCATCACCTTTTACTCTAAATCCTTCAAACACGGTACGGGGATAATACTGGTCTCTGCGGTTGGTAGCATAATTAAAACCAATGTTTTGCCTGAAGGTTAGCCCCTTCATAATCATTGCTTCCACGTAGTTGGAAGAAAAAATACTTTCTCCTGTAACTTTATTCAACACATCTTTTGCATAAATAGTGGGGTTGGTAATAAAATATCCCTGTGTCCCCTGCACAGTACCATAAGCTTCCAGCGAATCGATGGTACCGGGATAACTGATTGCTGCACGTATTACGCCGGCATTGGCATCATCCGATTTATCAGTGCCGGTTTTTACCCCATTGGTTACTGAATGATTGAGCGATGTGCTTGTACCCATTTTAAATCTTTTACCGATATTTCTATTTAGGTTAAGGTTTACACCAAAGCGGTTATAATCTGAATTTACGATGGTACCATTTTGTTTTAAATAATTAAAGGAAAGGCTGTGATTGCCTGCATCATTACCACCGGAAACATTTACGCTGTAATTTTGATACAATGCCTTGCGGAATATTTCATCCTGCCAGTTTTTATTTTTTCCGGCAAAATCTGCGGGACCCTTTTTGTAATAGGGGCCGTTGGGGCCGGTTACTATCATGCCGGGATAAGGAAACTGATCGGGCGCATAATTAGTACCTGCATATTTGTTGGCGTTGGTATATCCAAGGTTTTGATAGCTTGCATAATTCTGTGGATCCAGCACATTAATTGTTTTAGAAACCTGTGCCATGCCTACGCTAAGATTTAGTTCTACCTTGTCTTTGCCGGTGCGGCCTTTTCGGGTAGTAATGAGTACTACACCATTGGCACCCCTTGATCCATAGATGGCAGTAGCAGATGCATCTTTTAAAATATCTACCGTTTCAATATCGTTTGGATTAATAAAAGAAAGTGCATTAAGGGTTTGCTTTTCGTCTCCTCCAATAGAAGAAGGCGTAGTGTTGGTACTGCCATTATTAAAGGGCACACCATCTATTACATACAATGGTTCTGTGCCACCCAAAAAAGAATTGGAGCCCCGTATCCTTATACTTAAGGCAGCACCGGGAGCACCATCATTCTGGGTAACATTTACTCCGGCAATTTTGCCCTGCAATGCCTGCAGCACATTGGTAGGTACATCTTTTACAAGTGCATCCCGGCTTATACGGGTTACTGCACCGGTGGCATCTTTTCGCTTTACTGTACCATAACCAACTACTACCACATCTTCCAGGCTGGAGATAGCAGATTTTAAGGTGATGACCAGGTTGTTTGCATTGCCAATACTTACTTCCTGGTCTGTTAAACCAACAAAGGAAACCAGGAATGCTTTTGCATTGTCGGGAAGTGAAATACTAAAGCGTCCGTTTACATCTGTCATTACAGATGTGGATGAATTTTTTATCTGTACGGTTGCACCAGGAAGTGTGGTACCTTTTTCATCTTTTACAATACCGGTTATAATTCTTTCCTGGGCGTATGCCAGTTGAAAGAAAAAAAAGACAAATACTACAAGTATTTGAACCTTTTTAAATGAAGTTTTTATCATATAACAATCAATTTAAGAGCAAATTTAAACAGGATATTTATATATGGCTAATACTAATTTAACCGTTAAACATGTTTTTTAAACAGTAAAAAGCATTAATAGAGATAAACACCACTGTCACAATGGGTTTTAATGAATTTATCAATTATGATACATTTTTTTTGCAAATGATGGTATTATTTAAACATTATTGTAACCTTTGCTTAAATAAATTGCTTTGCCATGCAAGCCAAATTGTTAAAAGAAATTACACCCCTTACACAAAGTGATTGCTTTACACTTTTTTCAAGGGTAAAAAGTGAGTTTGATTTTCCATTACATTTTCATGAAGAATTTGAATTAAATTTTATCAGCAATGCCAAAGCTGCCAAACGGGTAGTGGGCGATCACCTGGAAGAAATAGATGACCTGGAACTGGTACTGGTGGGCACTAACCTGCAGCATGCATGGTTTACCCATAAATGCAAAAGCAAAGAAATAACAGAGATAACCATCCAGTTTCACAAAGACCTTTTTGATGATAAATTTTTAAACCGCAATCAGTTAAATTTTATAAGAAACATGTTGGAAAAATCTTCAAGAGGTATTTTATTTTCAAGAGAAACCATTCAACAGCTTGCCCCCCGGATTATTGCGCTTGACAAACGGCAAGGATTTGATTCTATGCTGGAACTCATGTCCTTACTGCACGATTTATCTATTTCCAGGAATTACAGGCTGCTCTCCGATGCCAGCTTTAATGCCAGCCAGAATGAAACGCTTAATTACCACAGCAGGCGCATAGAAAAAACGCTGGAGTATATGAATAAAAATTTTGATAAGCAGGTATCCCTTGCAGAGGTTGCAAAAATTGCCAACATGAGTGATGTATCGTTCAGCCGTTTTTTTAAACAGAGAACAGGAAACACTTTTGTAGATAACCAAACACAGATAAGGCTGGGCCATGCCTCCCGAATGCTGATAGACACCACACAGTCGGTAGCAGAAATTGCTTACAAATGCGGCTTTAATAATATCTCTAATTTTAACCGGATATTTAAAAAGAAAAAAGGTTGCACGCCTAAAGAGTTTAGGGAAAGTTTTTCGGGAACGAGGATATTTATATAAGATGAGTGCCACGAACCTGCTTATCGGCAGACAGGTTGCACGAATTTTAACGAATGGATTTAGATAGTTATGTATTGGTTATTTATCCCGCAGATGGCGCAGAGATACGCAGCATTATAAGCAAAAAATTTAAGTGGATAAGTGCCAGGAGAGGACGCAGGATTAAGGGATTACCATTTTTTATCTGTTTGATATAAGCCGTTAATTCAGCAGCAATCTGCTCCTGCTCTGCAATGGATGGATGACTGTCACATCCGCTGATGGATTGCTTTGAAAATATAAACCGGAATACATTTTTATCTCCTGCTGCTAAAAAATGACCGCTTACAGCAGCCAGGTAATTTTTTAATGCTGCCAATAATTTTGCATCAGCCATGGGGCTGCTCAGTAAAAGGATGGTTGCATTTGGATAATGCCCCCGCAGCTTTTCAACAAAATTTATATAAGCGTTGCAGAATTTTACAGAATCCTGTACACCGTCATTTTGACCAATACAAACGGTTACAACATCTGGCTGATATTTATTAAAGCTCCAAAGTATTTTGTTATTTCTTAAACTTATTTTATCATACACCTGTGGCATCAGAATATCCATACCGCAGCAGCTATGTATCATTCCAATACCGGATGCAGAACTAAGGATGGCAAATAGATTTGCAGTTTCCAGCGATTTAAATTGACCTGATATTTTTTGCTTTACCTTGATATTTCTGAAACTTCTTTCTGAACCATTGTTATCAGGTGATAAATTGGGTTGCAGTAAAAACCAATGTTTACATATAAATTTAATCGCTTGTATTGATGTGCTATGTAAAAGCATCAATACAAGTGGCTAATATTGTTGGTTTAATAGTAATTTTTAGATATATCGTCCTGCTAAATTTTTATTGGAGGCAAAATTTTAGATATTAGAATACCTATTCAAGCAACAGCAGTTCTGTTAAAGATTAAACTGAAATACATATCATTAAATAAACCTGATTTATTGGGTATAATTTTAGCCCGGTTTACTAATTATCTATTTAGGCTTGTTGCCCAATATAATCTTCAACTCTCCGCCTTTTACCACATCTTTATGAAGCAACTGAAAATCTTTAACTTTTTTTCCGTTGATAACAGCTGATTGGATGTAATCATTAGCAGCTGCATTATTTTCTACATTGATGGTAAATTTACCACCGGAATAAAAGTTTTTATCTAAATTGATAACAACCTGATCAAAAACCGGACTACTTAAATCATAATAAGGGTTTACAGAACAATCACTTTTCATTTCAAAGATTCCCATAGATAGCAAGCAATATAAAGCACCCATTTGACCTTCATCTTCTTCGCCAAGCCAGGCAGTATAAGTAGAAGTACTAAAATATCTGTTAGCTACCATTCTTGTATATTTTTGTGTTAACCAAGGTTTGCCGCTGTAATTAAAAAGAAATGGTGCCTGCAAATTTGGTTGATTTGTTAAATCTATGTATCCCTTTTCAAAACCTTCTTATAATCTGCGGTTAAACTCGGCTTTGCCTATTAATTTAATAAGGTTTGGCAAATCTTGTGGTACAAACCAAGTATAAATCCATGCGTTGCCTTCCATAAAACCGGGCCCATTCCAGCCACCTTCGGTACCCATTTTAAAAAACATCGTTGTCTGCACTCCAAGTACCGTCTTTATGTTTTTTTCTTATGTATCCGGTGGTTTTATCAAATATATTCTGATAATTTTTAGAACGATTTAAAAAGTATTTTGCATCAGCCTTTTTGTTTAAAGCGGCAGCAAATTCTGATAAGCACCAATCATCAAATGCATATTCCATGGTTGCGATGTAGCGCCAACCTCATCAGGCACATAGCCGTAATCCATATACTCTTTCATATAAATATTACCGGCAAAACCACCACATGGATGGTTGATACCCTGTGTGGTATAATCATGTTTTATCATTTCATATACCTCATTGGCATTAAATTGAGCAATGCCTTTTTGGTAAGCGCTTATTAATAATGAATTTTGATGTTGTGCAGCCATAACCAAAGCGTATTTTAAGCCAACGGGAGACTCGGGAATCCAGCCGCCATGTCTTTGCAGCTCTATAAGCGAATTGGCAAAAGAATTTGCATATTTAGGTGCAACCAGCGTCCATAATGGAATAAGATCCCACTGTGTTCCCCACATGGCATCGCTGCTGTAAACGGCATCAGCAGGTGCTTGTATTTTCTGTATTTTTTTGCACATATCGGTATACTCGCTACAAACTGCATGTATGCTGCATAACTTCTATGTCAGAGAATTTTGGTTTGGTATCACAACTTAAGTAGTTGCCTTTTTCATTTATTTCATCACCAATAATATCTTTTATAACTCCAATTATTTTGTCGAAATTTGTTTTGATGTTGTGCATGTTATTTTAGTGGGTTTAGTCACTAACTAAGACAACTGCACGGCATCTTTTGTCCCTATTTTTTAAAAAATAACTCCGCCAACGGGTTGATTTAGTCATATAGCAAG
>JAYVGA010000423.1:0-10164 GCA_043772635.1 Chitinophagaceae bacterium | reverse complement strand
TATGTCCCACGCCGGTTCCATCCGGCCCAAGCGTGGGTGTGATGCCCTGCGGCAATAAACGCTGTGCATAGTTCAGCCGTTCCAGCACCCTTGTTCTGGCCCAGTAAATATCTACGTTGTCTTCAAAAATTACATACACAAAACTCATCCCAAACATAGAAGCGCCACGGATGTTTTTAATTTTTGGAATGCCCTGCAGGTTGCTCACCAGCGGGTAGGTTACCTGGTCTTCTATCACCTGCGGACTGCGGCCCATCCACTCTGTAAAAACAATTACCTGGTTTTCGCTCAAATCGGGAATGGCATCAATGGGATTTTGTTTGATAGAAAAAATGCCATACGCAAACAGGCCCGCAGAGATAAGTAATACAACGAGCCTGTTTCGTAAAGCGAGTTCAATTAATTTTTGAACCATGGGAATATTTTGTAAATGATAGTTTGATTTGTCATTGGTCAATAGTTAATGGTCAATAATTGTACACAGAAGAATATCTTTTTCATTCTGCGCATTATTTGATAATGCTTATTGTTTGTTTGCCGTTAAATCCATTCCACATTTAGAACATTTGCCAGGTTTATCGCTTGTTACATCTGCATGCATGGGGCAGGTGTACATTTTCATTGTTTCCATTTTCATTTTTTCTTTAGATGAAAGATTTAAATTCATTCCGCATTTGGAACACTTACCAGGATTGTTACTGGTTACGTCCGGATGCATAGGGCAGGAATAAGAGCTCACATTTTTCTCTTTCATATCCATATTGCATTTTGAACATTTACCGGGTTTATCACTGGTTACTTCCGGATGCATGGGGCAACTGTACATTTTCATGGTTTCCATTTTCATTTTTTCTTTTTTGGATTTGGTCAAATCCATTCCGCATTTTGTACACTTGCCGGGGTTATCACTACTTACTTCGGGGTGCATGGGGCAGCTGTATTTTATCTGCTCCATTTTATGCATTTTCATTTTAGCATGATGCTTTGTTGTGTGCTGAGCAAAAGCAGTAACAGACAGGATGGATAAAGTTGCCATCAACAACATTTTAATTGATTTCATTTTTATAAGTTTTAATGTAAAAAAATAATGGGCATAACCGTCATAGTTAAATGCCGATAGGCCGGCAAAGGGAATTGTCCGGCCTTAAAAAATAAATTCCGTTTATATCAGAAAAACACAGTTGCGGATGTATACCGCCACATCACCCGTTCGGGGATGAGCATTACTTAAAGGATACTTTTCTGTTAACTGAGGAAAATGGTTAAAAACCACGCCCACAAAAGAGGGAGGAAGAGCAACAGCAATTATTTTTATTGATTGAAAAGCTGTTTCCGTTATTTTCTGATCGGGCTGGTTTTTTAAAAAAGTCTGTTCATCCCTGCAGCATCCGTTATTTTTTTCTTCCATGCCACACTTGCTGCATTTTTTAAAAGTAGTGGCGCCCAGCTCCCAGTTGTTCAACTTGCCCATGCAAAAATGCATATTCATAGTGGCCCCCGTAGAAGTGGTAATGTACAGGAAAGCTAATATGGATACAAGAAATTTTTTCATTGGGTATAAAAGTATAACATGTTTTTTAAATGTAATTCACAATTTTTTTGAATGCAGCTTATATTTTATTATCATTAATAAGTTTCAATGTAAAAGAAGGAAATATATCAGGCGCAACTTATGATAAGAATCAGTTTTGCAAATGACTTCTATTTGTTATATAAAGGTTACGAAGATTGTTTATCTATCTCCATTGTTTTTTCTGTATTAAATACTGCAATGTTTTAATGCAGGAATAATAAAATGGATAACAATGTTTTTTTATTAATGCCCATTTGGTAAGCCTTTATCCTGTACTGTAATTTGAACCTGCATATAATTTCTTCATTAAAGTCTTACAGGATTTAAAAGAAAGAGAAAATATTCATAAGAAAAAGCGGGCCTGGCTAATGAAATACAAAAAAGTTTTAATAATTTTTTTGTTCTAAAAATATGAACCCTTACTTTTGCGCCGGAGAGCTGGCAGAGTGGTCGATTGCGGCAGTCTTGAAAACTGTTGACTGTAACAGGTCCTGGGGTTCGAATCCCTAGCTCTCCGCAATTATCAATACTAAATTAAGCTAAAAGCCTGCAAACACTATGTTTGTGGGCTTTTTCGTTCTGGGAGATCAACAAAAACACAGAATGGATAACAAAAAAAGTGAGTTATCCGGTGAGTAAGATCTTCCAGGATTTTGACACTTACCAGTGGTGGGTTGTAAAACCATAGCCTAAAATATAGCAGTTTAAAAATTGCCTTAAAAAAAATAAACCGGTTATTTAATTTAACTATTTTGATAAACAGGCTTAAATTACGATAATGAAATATTGCTTTGCACTGGATTTAAAAGACGATGAACACTTAATAAGGGAATATGAAGCCTGGCACCTGGCTGTTTGGCCCGAAATTATTGCTTCTGTTAAAGATGCGGGTATTAACAAACTGGAGATTTACCGGGTAGCCAACCGCCTGTTTATGATTATGCAGGCAGGTAAAACTTTTTCTTTTGAAAAAAAGAAACAAATGGATAAAACAAATGATAAAGTGCAGGAGTGGGAAACACTTATGTGGACATACCAACAGGCATTACCCACCGCCAAACCGGGAGAGAAATGGATGTTGATGGAAAAAATTTTTAACCTTTAAATTAAAATTTTTACATGGCTCTTGTTTCTGCAAATAAAAATACTGCAACACTAAAAGCAGGCAACTACAAGCTTCCCTTAATTCTTGTAACCAGTTTATTTTTTTTATGGGGACTGGCTTATGGTCTTCTCGATGTATTAAATAAACATTTCCAGGAAACACTCAGTATTGATAAAGCCCGCTCTACTTTATTGCAGATGGCTTACTTTGGTGCCTATTTTTTAATTGCCCTGCCCGCCGGTATTTTTATGAATCGTTTTGGTTATAAAAAAGGAATTATTACCGGCTTGCTTTTATATACAACAGGCGCATTCCTCTTTTACCCATCTGCACAAATGGCCAGTTTTAATTTCTTTTTACTGGCATTATTTATTCTTGCTTCCGGCCTTGCTTTTCTTGAAACCGCCGCCAACCCTTATGTTACCGTATTGGGCAAACCGGAAACATCTGAGTTCAGGTTAAACCTTTCGCAGAGTTTTAACGGCGTTGGTTCTTTTATAGGACCCATAATAGCAGCCAATCTTTTTTTTGGCAAAAAAGCAGGTGATGGAAATCTTGATTCGGTAAAGATGGTGTATATAATTATTGGCGCCATAGTTTTATTAGTGGCGGGTTTATTCTGGAAAACACCACTACCCGAAATAAAAGAAGGAGAATTGGTATCAGAAGTTTCGCAGGATACTAAACCATTGTTCAGCCATAAAAATTTTACAGGCGCAATAGTTGCACAATTTTTTTATGTGGCTGCACAGGTTGGCATTGCTGCATTATTTATTAATTATTGCACAGAAGCACAAAGCAGCATTACCAATACCAAAGCAGCTTATCTCCTGTCTGTAAGCCTTTTACTTTTTACTGTCGGGCGTTTTGCAGGCACGGCTTTAATGAGAAAAATATCTCCCAACCGTTTGCTCATGATATTTGCTCTTATTAATATACTTCTCTGTATTATAATGATAACAGGAAAAAGCTGGCTCTCTGTTTATTCACTGATGGCAGTATTTTTTTTTGAGTCTATTATGTTTCCCACCATTTTTGCATTGGGAATAAAAGACCTGGGACATCATACAAAAAAGGCTTCTTCATTTATCATTATGTCTATTGTTGGTGGCGCATTAATGCCTTATGTTATGGGCAGGGTTGCCGAAAAATATTCTACAGCAATTGCATACGGTGTTCCGGTTTTTTGCTTTGCCGTAGTGGCATGGTATGGGTGGAAAGGGTATAAAACAAAATAAGTAAGAAGCTTTTTGAGTTACTTATTTTGAATACTAGCAAAAGATTTTCATAGCCTGCCCCGCCATAGCGGGGGCATCATTCCCTACACCAATGTAGGGATGTCACAAACCCTGTCTGCTGTGGCAGCCAGGCAGGCTTTCATCGGCATACATTGATGGCAACATTTTAGACAACATAATAAATTTCAGATAAATAACTCAAACAGCTTCTATTTATTAAAATAAAAACTGCAACGGTTTTAAGCAAAGAATGGAGGCGCAATACAAAAGATATGAGTTAAAGTGTTTCTCATTTTTTAAAGATAGTATTCAAATAATTTTAGCAGGAATAAAATAATTAAAATGAAAAGGGTATTAAAAGTACATGAAAGAGATAATGTAATCATTGCCCTCACTTATTTAAAAAAAGATGAACCGGTGCAATGGAACGGACATGAGTATTTCTTAAAAGAAAATATCCCCGTAAAACATAAATTTTTTGCTGCAGATATCAGTAAAGGCGGAGAAGTATTTATGTATGGCCTGCTGGTGGGGAAAACACAAATGCCTGTAAAAAAAGGAGGGCTTATGACGGTGCAAAATGTAAAACATGCTGCAGAACCTTTTGCTTACCGCAATATACATCCACACTGGAAAGCCCCGGATATTGCAAAATTTAAAAACAAAACATTTAATGGATATTTAAGAACTGATGGAAGGGTGGGCACAGCCAATTACTGGTTATTCATCCCCACTGTGTTTTGTGAAAACCGCAACATGGATGTTATACGTGAAGCATTGCACAATGAATTGGGCTATGCTGTTACCGGTAAATACAAATTATTTACCAAGCAGCTCGTGGAAGCATATAAAGCCGGAGAAGATTTTAATGATATGGATTTTTCTCCTTTCGCTTCTGAGAAGGCCGGGCCGTTATTCAAAAATATTGACGGGATTAAATTTCTTAATCATAACGGCGGTTGTGGCGGCACAAGGCAGGATGCATCAACGCTCGGTAAATTATTGGCGGCCTATGCAGATCATCCCAACGTTGGGGGTATAACAGTTTTAAGTTTAGGGTGCCAGCATTTGCAGGTAAATCAATTAATGGAAGACCTCAAACAACGAAATCCAGATTTTGATAAACCTTTGCTGGTATTTGAGCAGCAGCAGATACAAAATGAAGAACAGTTGGTGGCATTGGCCATCCGGGAAACATTTAACGGGATAGCAGCATTAAACAAAATACAACGGCAACCTGTGCCATTAAATAAATTATGTGTAGGCGTAAAATGTGGTGGCAGCGATGGTTTCAGCGGTATCTCTGCAAATCCGGCTGTTGGTTATACATCAGATTTGTTAGTTGCCCTTGGAGCCAAAGTATTGCTGGCCGAATTTCCTGAACTATGCGGTGCCGAACAAAATTTAATAGACCGTTGCACCACAGAAGCATCAGCAAATAAATTTATTTATTTAATGAAATCATACGATGAACTGGCGCATAAAGTTGGTTCAGGTTTTTATATGAATCCATCACCCGGAAATATAAAAGATGGCTTAATAACGGATGCCATGAAATCGGCAGGTGCCGCAAAAAAAGGGGGTAACTCACCAGTGGTAGATGTATTGGATTATACAGAGCAAGCAACAAAGCCTGGTTTAAACTTAGTATGCACTCCCGGTAATGATGTAGAAGCAACAACAGGCAAAGCAGCATCAGGGGCTACATTAATTTTATTTACAACGGGGCTCGGAACACCTACCGGCAATCCTGTTTGCCCTGTAATAAAAATAGCCACCAACTCTGCCCTTGCAAAAAAAATGAATGATATAATTGATATTGATTGCGGCCCCATCATCAGCGGCGAAAAAACAATTGAAGAAATGGGAGAAGATATTTTGGAATATTGCATTAAAGCAGCCAGTGGCGAAATTATTCCCAAAGCAGTGTTACTAAACCAGGATGATTTTATTCCGTGGAAAAGAGGAGTGAGCCTTTAGAAGCCTCATCCTCCATCTCCTTCACTAATGCGAAAGGAGCGGTGCAGTAAAATATAGCCGGACATCAGTTCTTCCATTTCAACATTTTAATAATGTTGAACATGCTATAGTAGTTGTCTGGAAATATTTAAAAGATGTATTGTAAGATATAAAGTTTGGATAAGTACAAAGGGCGGATGAGATGGGAGAGGGATAAGAGGCTTTTAACCTTTTAATTTTTTTATATGTTTTCATTACAAAACAAAAAAGCAGTAATAACCGGCGGTGGAAGTGGTATTGGTAAAGTCATTGCCGTAATTTTTTCACAGCAGGGCGCCGAAGTGCATATTATAGAATTGAATGAAACATCTGCAAAACCAACAGTAGATGAAATAAAAGCTAATGGTGGCAAAGTATTTTCCTATGTATGCGATGTGGCCAGCCAGCAGGATGTTGTAAAAACATTTGAAGCAATAGGCAACATAAATATCCTTGTAAACAATGCAGGCATTGCCCATGTGGGCAAAGCAGATACCACACCCGAAGCAGATTTTGACCGGGTGATAAATGTAAATGTAAAAGGCGTATATAATTGTTTGTATGCTGCCGTTCCGCAATTACGAAAATCAAATGGCGGTGTTATTATAAACATGGCATCTATTGCTGCATGGGTAGGGTTAAGTGACCGCTTTGTTTATTCTGCTGCCAAAGGAGCTGTAATGGCTATGACACTATCTGTAGCAAAAGACTATATCAAAGAAAATATCCGCTGCAATTCTATTTCGCCGGCAAGGGTGCATACTCCTTTTGTAGATGGGTTTATTGCTAAAAATTATCCGGGTAGTGAAAAAGAAACGTTTGAAAAACTTTCTGCATCACAGCCCATTGGCCGTATGGCAAAGCCGGAAGAAGTGGCTGCATTGGCATTATACCTCTGCAGCGATGAAGCATCATTCATTACCGGTTGCGATTATCCAATTGATGGTGGTTTTATAAAACTGAATAATTAAAAAATGAATTGGCAATACAATACCAAATTTATCCTTTGGTTGATGATTCAGGCTGCAGCCTGTACTGGCAAATGGGATTGTATTTTTATAAAAAGTAATAAATTATTTATGAAGTTGATTCGTTTTGGCGAACCAGGCAAAGAAAAACCCGGCGTTATTATAAATGAAAAAAGAGTTGATGTTTCTGCTGTTGTTACAGATTACAACGAAACATTTTTTGAAAACGACGGATTGGAAAAGTTGAAAACAGCTTTACAAAGCAATGCTGCTTTTCCGGAAGTACATTCATCTTTTCGCCTGGGTTCCCCGGTAGCAAGGCCATCAAAAATTATTTGCATTGGATTAAACTATGCAGATCATTGCCTGGAAACCAACGCACCCATACCAGAAGAGCCGGTAGTATTTTTTAAATCAACCACTGCGTTATGTGGCCCCAATGATGATTTGATAATTCCGAAAAACAGTAACAAAACCGACTGGGAAGTGGAGCTTGCTTTTGTAATAAGCAAAAAAGCAAGTTATGTAGATGAAGCTGAAGCGATGAATTATGTTGCCGGTTATTGTTTGCATAATGATTACAGCGAAAGGGAGTTTCAGCTGGAACGTGGAGGCCAGTGGGACAAAGGAAAAGGCTGCGATAGCTTTGCACCGCTTGGCCCTTTTTTAATTACACCCGATGAAATTGCTGATGTAAATAATCTGCCGTTGTGGTTAACAGTAAATGGAAAAAAATTTCAAAACAGCAATACATCCAACCTTGTTTTTAAAATTCCTTTTTTAGTTCATTACCTCAGCCAGTTTATGACACTGCTGCCCGGCGATGTTATCAGCACCGGCACACCGCCGGGTGTTGGACTGGGCATTAAGCCAGAACCTGTTTACATAAAAGCAGGCGATGTAATTGAACTGGGTATTGAAGGATTGGGAACAAGTAAACAGATTGCAAAAGCCTGGAGTAAATAATTTTTTATGGTAATTGACAGCCATGTTCATTTCTGGAAATATGATAAGGTAAGAGATGCCTGGATTACCCCTGATATGAAGGTGCTGCAACAGCATTACCTGCCCGGACAACTTAACCTTATGTTAAAAAGAAATGAAGTATATGGAGTAGTGGCTGTGCAGGCAAGCCAGGGCGAACCGGAAACAATTTTTTTAAAAGAATTTGCTGAAACCCATCCCATCATTAAGGGGGTGGTGGGCTGGGTTGATTTGCAAAACGAAAATATAGAAGAAAGGCTGCAATACTTTTCACAATTCCCCATAATTAAAGGATGGCGTCATATTGTGCAGGCTGAGCCGGATGATTTTTTATTAAGGCAAAATTTTCAAAGAGGTATTAAAGTATTGCAGGCTTATCGTTATACTTATGATATGCTCGTTTATCAGCACCAGTTAAAATCAGTATTAGCATTTGTAAATAAATTTCCTGAACAAAAATTTGTTATTGACCATTGTGCCAAACCGGATATAAAAAATAAAATGATTGATGACTGGAAAGTGATGATGAAGGAACTGGCAAAACATCAAAATGTATATTGCAAATTATCCGGATTGTTTACTGAAGCGAAATGGAAAGAATGGGGTGCAGCAGATTTTTATCCATACTTTGATGTGATGTTTGAAGCTTTTGGAACAAACCGTTTATTGTTTGGCAGCGACTGGCCGGTGATGCTGCTGAGCGGAACATATGTGCAATGGAAAAGCCTCATAGAAAAGTATATGGAAAATTTTGAACCGGAAGAAAAACAAAAAGTGTTTGGCAATAATGCCGTTACTTTCTACAATTTATAATATGGACTTGCAATTAAAGAATAAAATAGTTATTGTAACGGGTGGCGCCAAAGGTATTGGCGGCGGCATTGTAAAAGTATTGGCTGCTGAAGGGGCCATCCCCGTTATTATTGGCAGGGATGAAGATGACAATACAAAAATGCTTGATGTAATTGATGGCAAAGGGTTTTGCATAACGGTTGAACTTACTAATCCTGCTGAATGTAAAGAAGCGGTTGATGCAGTTATCAGTAAATACAATCGTATTGATGGGCTGGTTAATAATGCCGGTGTAAATGATGGCATAGGTTTGGAAAATGGCAGTTATGAAAACTTTGTTTCATCGCTGCATAAAAATTTAATTCATTATTATTTGATGGCACATCATGCATTGCCGCAATTAAAAAAATCAAAAGGTGCTATTGTAAACATCAGTTCCAAAACGGCAGAAACAGGCCAGGGCAATACTTCTGCTTATGCTGCATCCAATGGCGCAAGAAATGCACTTACAAGAGAATGGGCTGTAGAGTTACTCAACTATGGCATTCGTGTAAATGCAGTAGTGGTAGCAGAATGTTATACACCCTTATATGAAAACTGGATTAAAACATTTGATAACCCCGAAGAAAAATTAAAACAGATTACAGATAAAATCCCATTGGGCAAACGAATGACCACAACGGAAGAAATTGCAAACATGGTTGCTTTTTTATTGTCAGAAAAATCGAGCCATACCACGGGACAGATTATATATGCAGATGGCGGCTATACACATTTGGACAGGGCCATCACTTAAGTTTTTTTTACCAGCAAAGCAAATACAATCAATGATGAGATAATCCTTTTTTTTATTTTCATTTTTTGCTGCAGGCATTAGATAAGGCCAATAAGCATTGTTATGGTTTTCTTGTGATGAGAATACAGCAATACAGATAAGTTCTATCAATCCTCATTGATCCATCTTTAATGGTGTATGGATGCATTTCATATTGTCGCCGCACAGGGTTGACAACCTTTTAATTAAATACGTGACAGTATGCTTTCCGAAAGTTGTCAACCCTTTTTTATGCGGCAATATGAAATGCACCCTGGTGTATTTGCCAAAGCGTTTTGTTTCGTACTTTCGTAAATGCAAAAGTTGTGCTATGAATTTAACCACCCTAAATATCGTTTTGGTGGAGCAAGAAGATATTTTTTGACTGCAATTAGTTCGATGGTATCAAATTTTGAAATTCCTGCTTACATAATCTCTTTACATTTTTGGACAGATGTACGAACGGCTAAAGATGAATGTTTAAGTATTTCTATATTAAAAAAAATCTTTTTGCAAATATTCTTTTGTAACATTTGTAACCATTATTGCTGTTTGCAAATAACATCTTTGCCTGCATTAAAATAAAAATATAATGGAAATAGCAGGATATTTTCTGGCTGCATTAGTGGGCATTTCTCTGGGTTTAATTGGTGGAGGCGGTTCTATTTTAACGGTACCTATACTGGTATATT
>JAYVGA010000422.1:0-5242 GCA_043772635.1 Chitinophagaceae bacterium | reverse complement strand
ATGCAGCGGAGTAAAGAAATTGGTATCCGCAAAGTTTCGGGCAGCTCCAGGCGCCAGGTAGTTGTGCAGTTTTTAAGTGAATCATTTGTAGTTACTGTTATTGCTTTTGCAACCGCTTTATTATTGGTGCAACTGGCAATACCGGTTTTCAATACCATTGCTCATAAACAATTTAGTTTTTCCTATTTAATACAACCCGGTACCATCGCTATTTTCATTGCTTTAATATTTGTTGTATCGTTTATTGCAGGGTTTTACCCCGCATTTATTGCTTCCGGTTTTCAGCCTGTGCAAACTTTATACAGCCGTGTTAAATTATCCGGCAATAATGTGTTGGGCAAATCATTGGTAGTGCTGCAGTTTGTAATTGCAGTAGCATTAATTATCGGTACTATTATTTTTACCCGGCAATTTAATTTTATCAGTAAATCTGATCTTGGCTATAATTCAAAAGATATGCTGTACCTGCAATTTCCGTGGGGCAAACCATTGGCATTGCAGCAATTTAAAAACGAATTGGCCAAGAGCCCAGCTATACAATCGGCAGGCACCAAAAGTGGCAACTGGAATAAAACTGTTTTTAAAATAAATGGCAAACAAACCGGCTATACTTATTACGAACACATAGATGATAATTATTTACAGGTGCTGCAGATACCCCTGGCCAAAGGCAGGTATTTAAGTTATGCTAACGTAGCAGATACCGTATCCAACTGCATGGTAAATGAAGCTTTTGCAGAAGCATTTTTAGATAAAACCAAAGATCCCATTGGGCAAATGGTTGGCTGGCAGGATGAATTGATTACAATTGTTGGTGTGGTAAAAAATTATCACTCTGCAAATTTTAAAGAAAAAATTGAGCCTGTATATTTTTCATTAGATACCCAGGGCGACCTGTTGAATACCTATGTAAAATATTTTCCGGGCAAAGAAAAAGCTGCAGGGGAAGCTATTTCAAAAGCGCACAAAGCAATTCTTCCTTATGCTACGCTGGAATATTTTAACATGGATGATTGGCTGATGCAACGATATGAAGAAGATGCTCAGTGGAAAAAGATAATAACTTCATCAGCACTCATTGCCATCCTCATCTCGGCATTGGGTTTATTTGCTCTTACAACATTATCTGTACAGCAACGTGTAAAAGAAATTGGCATTAGAAAAGTATTGGGTGCATCTATTGTAAATATTACAATGATTGTTTCAAAAGATTTTTTAAAACTTGTTTGTATTGCATTAATAATTGCATCACCCATTGCCTGGTGGGCAATGAACAAATGGCTGCAGGATTTTGCATATCATGTCAACATCAGCTGGTGGGTATTTGCACTTGCAGGCACTGTAGCATTATTAATTGCATTGGTTACCGTAAGTGTGCAGGCAATAAAAGCGGCTGTTGCAAACCCTGTTGAATCTTTGCGAACGGAGTGAGTAAAACGAAATCCCGATTATTTTCGGGATAAAAAGTTTAAGAACCGAATAAAAATATTGCTATGCTTAAAAATTATTTTAAAACAGCCTGGCGCAACCTTCTTCGCAGTAAGGTTTATTCCATCATTGCTATTTTAGGTCTTGCAATTGGTTTGGCCATAAGTATTTTAATTTTTTGGGGAGCCAATGATGAACTGAGTTATGACACTTCGGGGCCTGACGCAAAGAATATTTATAAACTGAATGCTACCATAAAACTCGATGACAACCATTTTGATACATGGACCAATACACCTGCCCCTGTAGCGGCAATGGCTTTAAAAAATTTTCCGGGTGTACAGAAAGCAGTGCGATATAATAACCCATATAAATTATTAGCATCTTTTGGTGATAATCATATTTATGAACCCGGTGCCGCTTATACCGAACCCTCTTTCTTCGACATCTTTCATATACAGTTTTTAAAAGGAGATGCTGCAAGCGCATTAAGCGGCATAAATAATATTGTTTTAAGCAGGGATGGTGCTGTAAAATATTTTGGCGATGTAAATAACGCTGTCGGAAAAACAATTCTTATTGGCGAAAAGCAGGAGCCTTATACAGTAAGCAGCATAATGGAAAACATGCCTCAAAAAAGCAGCGTTCGTTATGATATGCTTTTGTCCATAGATATTTTGAGAAAAAAATTCAGAGGTAATGGCGAATGGAAAACAATTGACGAGGACTGGGGCAATTTTAATTATTCTACATTTTTTAAATTAAAGCCTGCCGAAAATATTGCCCTGCTTGAAAAAAATATTTCGGCTGAGCATGTAAAAAACAATCCCTATACAAAATCCGGTGATGTGAAATATGTATTGCAGCCATTGAATATGCTGAGGCTTTACAGCCCCTCTATGGAGCCTGATGGAATTAAAGTAGTAAATCTTTTTTTACTGATAGGCGTTTTAATTATTTTAATTGCTGTTATTAACTATATAAATCTTTCCACTGCAAGGGCTACAAAACGTGCCAAAGAAGTAGGTTTAAGAAGAGTGGTTGGCGCTGGACGTAAGCAATTGTTGCTGCAGTTTGTTACAGAATTTATCGTCATTTTTTTTGCAGCCCTTGTTATTGCATTGGCATTATTGCCTGCTATTGTTCCTCTTTATCAAAGTATAAGCGGCAAGTTGTACAAAATAGACTACTTGACTTTTTCATCTTTTAAAATTATCAGTGTAGTTGCGGTTGCTACAATTGTACTGGCCAGCATTTATCCAGCGTGGATACTATCTTCTTTTAATCCAAAAGAAGTATTGAAATCTAATTTTAGTAAAATAGCCAAAGGCGGATTGTTGCGTAAGGCGTTGGTGGTTTTGCAATTCAGTTTTTCCATCTTACTAATCATCTGTACCATCATTGTTTCAAAACAATTAAATTTTATTCAAACAAAACAATTGGGGTTTGATAAGGAAAATATTTTTACAGTTAATATAAACGGCAATATGGGAAAGCAATATGCTGCCATTATTAAAGAACTAAAGGATAATAAAAATATTGCTGCTGTAAGTTTTGCAACCGATGATATATTGCAGATGGGTTCATCTACAGATAATATTAAATGGCCGGGCAAAGCAGAAAAATCTTCTGCACACATCAGCCCTATGGAAGTGGCTCCGGATTTTACCAGTTTACTTAAAATGCAGTTTGCAGAAGGAAGTGGTTTTACAGGTACACCCGCTGACAGCAGTTATTATTTAATAAATGAATCTGCAGCTGCATTGATGAATTTAAAAAATCCTGAAGGAACAGTTATCGAACTCTGGGACAGGCCGGGGCAAATAAAAGGCGTACTTAAAGATTTTAATAACAAAACACTGAGGGCAAAAATTGAACCTACTATTTTCAGTATTGCTTCGGCAGAGTCTGGAGGTATCTTATACATAAAAACAAAAGCTGGCCTTTCTAAAGTAGCGGTGGAAGCTGCTGAAAAAACTTTTAAAACTTTTAATAACATTTTGCCTTTTGAATATCATTTTCTGGATGAAAACTTTGATGCGATGTACCGAAAAGATATTCAAACAGCAAACTTGTTTAAGTTTTTTGCAGCTGTTGCTATTTTTTTAAACTGCATGGGTTTGTTTGGGCTTGCTGTTTTTACAGCAGAACGCCGTACCAAAGAAATAGGAATAAGAAAAGTATTGGGTGCCAGTGTACAAAATATTTCATTGCTTGTTTCAAAAGAATTTGCGTGGCTGGTAATAATTGCCAACCTGCTGGCATGGCCCATTGCGTGGCTGGCAATGAATAAATGGATGGAAAGTTTTGCTTATAAAACTGCAATAAGCTGGTGGATTTTTTTAGCGGCAGGAGTAATTGCTTTGTTACTGGCATTGGTTACAGTTAGTTCGCAAGCGATTAAAGCTGCCATTGCAAACCCTGTAAAAAGTTTAAGGACAGAATAAAAAATTTAATCATGATAAAAAATTATTTTAAAATTGCCTGGCGCAATCTCTGGCGAAACAAAACCTACACCGCTATAAATATGGCGGGGCTTGCAACAGGCCTTGCTGTATTCCTCCTCATCTTTGAGTTTATTGCATTTGAGTGGAGCAGCAACCGGTTTCATAAAAATTATGACAATCTCTACCGCATGGGTATTACAGATAAAACAGGCAACAGCAGTACTTATGTGCCGCCGGGTTTTGCACCTATGCTTAAAGAAAAAATTGCTGGTGTAGAAGCAGCCGTAAGAGTTGCAGAGGGTATTAGTGGCGGTGTGCTCAGTTATGCCGGTAATATGAATGAAAAACAAACAACACCTAAATCATTTAGGGAAGAAAGAATGCTGTATGTAGAGGGAAATTTTTTAGACGTTTTCACTTTTAAATTATTAGATGGTACTCCTTCTTTGGCGCAGCCCAAAACCCTTGCCATTAGTAAAACCATGGCCCAAAAACTTTTTGGTAAAATAAATGTGGCAGGTAAAATTATTACCGTAAGCGATCAGTTTGGTAATACGCCTTATACGATCAATGCAGTTTTTAAAGATATGCCTGCAGCATCTGATATAAAAACAGAAGTGCTGCTCTCTATTCATACCTTAGAAAATGCGGCTAACCGTGGTGGCAACGACTGGGCAGATCCTGCCACAACAGAAAGTGGATTTACCAATATTTTTTTATTGCTTAAAAAGGAAGCAGACCATGCAAAAGTTACTGCACAGGTAAGTGGTTTGCTGCATGCGGTTCATCCAAAAGATGCAGGAGATATGGCTCTGTTGCAACCGTTTAAAAATCTCCATTTGGCACCGGGCTTTAATTATCCGTACCCAACCTTTGGCAGTTTAAAATTTGTGGTATTGTTATTTACAGTGGCAATATTAATCTTACTTATTGCATGGGTAAATTATATTAATCTCAGTACCGTGCAATCATTAACAAGAGCAAAAGAAACCGGTGTAAGAAAAGTGCTGGGTGCAAGCCGCCGCCAGTTAACGCTGCAGTATTTATCAGAGACGTTTTTATTATCGCTGGCAGCAGTTGCCATTGCTTTTTTACTGGTACAGGTATTTCAAAATATATTTAATGGGTTTACCGGCAAAGCACTGTCGCTGCAGGTTTTAAACCAGGGGTGGATTTGGTTTTATACCATACTCTTTATAATGGCAGGTTCTTTATCATCTGGTGGGTATGTAGCCTTGGTATTAAGTTCTTTTAAACCTATGGCCACAATCCGGGGCAAAGTGGGCAACGCCATTAAAGGAATTTCGCTGCGCAAAGGATTAGTAGTTTTTCAGTTTAGTATTTCTATCATTTTTATTATTGCCACA
>JAYVGA010000421.1:0-11672 GCA_043772635.1 Chitinophagaceae bacterium | reverse complement strand
ATTTATCAATACCGCTGCATCTCCCTGCGGCAATACAGAAGCGCTGAATATATTTGCAATTACCAGGTTGCGGATAATTACAAAATTAAGGTTGTCCTTCATCTGCTCTGCCCTAAAATCCGGAAAATACAATTCAATATCTCTTTTATAAAATTCAAGAAATTTACTCACCAGTTTTTCTTCGCCTTTAAACTCCAGCAAATCAAATATTTCTTTTTTGCCGTACACTTTTACCAGGTAAGTAATATTAATTGTAAGCAAAATAACATTGGTTACCAGCACCGGAAATGCGTGAATAATTATAGCATAAATAATGAAGAAGATATTGCCCGCTGTATTAAACCACCTGAATTTAAGATCGTTATTTACCAGCAGTGCAATAATAAGTGCCAGGGAAGCCAGGTAACCAAAGTAAGGCGCAATTTGCTGCAACATAAAAGTTTTTGCAATATTAAGTTATTGCACACACAATGATTAACATACAGCAACCAAACAGGTAAATTATTTGTGAGAGTGAAAAAACAAAAATCAAAAAATAATTTTTTAAAAAATACAAAATATCATTGGTGCAATAATGATATATATAAAAATTGTACCTTTTGCCGGTAAGATCCAATATATTTTATGGATAGAATAACGGTATGCATTTTTTAAAAAAATATTTATTGCTGATAGCGCTGCTGCCATTTAATTTTTTGTTGGCACAAAACTACCAGGCCATTCACGGTTCTTCTTATGCAGGCAGCCTGGGCCCGGGCAGCAATCCTGCTTCTATTGTTCATGTACCCTATGCATGGGATATTACCCCGGTTTCTTTTCAGTTAAAACAAAGTACCAATGCTTTTAAGATTAATAATTTTTCGTTGCTCTCAAAGCCCGACAGCATTACCATATCTGCACAAAACGGCATTAAAAAAAGATTTGTAATGGCCAACCAGGATGTGAGGCTTATGAATGTCAGGTTAAACCTTAATGCAAAAACGGCCATTGCTTTTGGTGCCAACATCCGCAATTATATAACTGCATCCAGCAGTAAAACCAATGGCCAGGATACTTTGCTTACCCTTTCAGATTTTATGAAAATAAACAGCAGCCTTGTGCCGCTTGCAGGCAAGCTGACTGCTAACACCTGGGCCGAATTGTATACCTCTTACGCCCATACCATTATTGATGATGGAGACAGGCTGCTTAATGCAGGGCTTACCATAAAAGCTACCCGGGGTATAGCTGGTGGATATGCCGTAACAGAAGCTATAAATTATGTTCCCCAGCCAGATATAAACATTGCAGGTTATGTACTTACCAGCGGCAGTTTACAATTTGGCTATTCTGATAATTTTGATAAAATAGATTCTAACAAAACTGCCGCAGCAAACCGAAAATTATTTTTAAAAGAAAACAGGCATGGAGTAAGTGCCGATCTTGGCATGGAGTACATTGTATTAACAAATGAAGACAAAGCTGGTGCAGGTGATTATGCTTACGAAACAAAAATTGGTATTGCTGTAATGGATATTGGCAGAAACAGGTACCGCCATGGCAGCAGAAGCAGGGTGGCCACATCAGTTAAACCAGGCATTGCAGATACCGTTTTAGAAAACAAATTCAGCAGTGTAAAAAATTTTGATGAATTTAATGACAGCCTTGCCAGCATAGCCGGCGCTGTGCAGGTATTGCGTGGCGATTTTTTTATTTATCAGCCCACAAGGTTACTTATAAACATAGACCGGCACATTATGAATAATTTTTTTTTAAACGCAGAAATAACTATACCGCTGGTTTCTCTTGTACCTAAAAAGATAAGGAGTATTAATGAGCTGAATTTGCTGGCCGTTACACCGAGGTGGGAAATAAAATCCCTGGGTGCTTATCTGCCTGTTCTTTTAAACAGTAAAAAACAATTATCGATTGGTGGGGCATTTAAGGCTGGCCCTATACTGATGGGCACCCATAACCTGGCCAATTTATTTGCTAAAAATAAATTGCAGAATGGCGGGTCTTACCTGGCACTTACCATTAGGCCCACAAAAATTTATGACCGCATGGCGCATTATCCCAAAGAAAAATTATCTAAAAAAGAGCAGCGGTTACTGAACTGCCCTACCTTTTAATCAACCCCTATTATTTAGGCCTGTGTAAATTTTATCTTTCCTGCTTGCATTTCTGCAAAATACTTTTTACATTAACAGTATCATTCAATTTCTGCTGAATTACTCCCCTTCTATTATTTTTTCTCCAGCCAATGCAAATTTTTTAAAAATTTTGTTGCTTATACAGCGCAATTAATGTTCTATTATTTTATTAAAAGAACGGCGGAGTAAGCCGAAAATCCGGATTAAAGAGTAGGCATAAAAACAAATATTTATGGCAAGTTCAAATTCATTTGCAGACAACCCAATAAGGGTAACAGTACCGGCAGCAGTTGCCTTTAACCCCAAAGCATTTAAAGTAAGTGTTGCAAACTTAATGGAGCGTTTAGGCTGCGGCAAATGCTTCTCCGGCTTTGATTGCCGCTTTCAGCTTCAAAGAGATTATTTGATAGACCCGGCAGATACAAAAAAACTGGTAGAAGTTTCTTCGCAAAATGTAAGTACCAATGTTGTAAACCTGTCTTTAAGTAAAGCAAGAGCTTTTGACCTGGCCCAGGTAAACAAGGTTATTGATGGTTTACATAAAAGGTTTGGGTGTGCTCCCTGCCATTCCGGTTACGATTTTCATTTTAGAAATGAGATTGAAGAAATACTTCAGTTTTAATGGCAGCAGAAAAACAATCAACAGTAATAAGTAATACCCTTCCTTTATTAGGTGTGGGTATTACTTATATGTCCGAGCTGGATGACTTAATAAGCCAGGGCCTGGTAGATTATATTGAAATAGAACCCCAAACATTATGGATGCATAAAAACGGCCGCTACAGTATGCCGCAGGAACTTATTACCGCCATTAATAATTTTCCTGAAAAAAAACTGGTACATAGTGTAGGATTGCCTGTGGGCGGTACTTTTAGAGGAGATACTACACAGATAGATTTGCTTGTACAAAATATACATGATTTTAATGCGCCCTGGGCCAGTGAGCACTTGGGGTTTAATGCCACATCGGAGTTTCATACCGGGTTTTTTCTTCCGCCTGCACAAACGGAGCAGGGTATAAAACGGGCAGTGGACAGTATTAATTTTTTGCAGCAGCAGTTACCTGTACCCTTTGCTGTAGAAACAGGCGTTAATTATTTAAAGCCCATAAAAGGTCAGATCCCCGATGGAGAATTTATTGCCAGGATAATTACCCAGGCCGGTTGCGGGCTTTTGCTGGATATACATAACCTGTATGCCAATGAACTGAATGGCCGGCAAACCATTGCCGAATTTTTAAAACAGATTCCGCTGGATAAAGTTTGGGAAGTACACCTTGCCGGAGGTTTTGAAATGGATGGGTTTTATTTAGATGCACACTCCGGCTCTATGCCACAAAGATTAATAGAAATAGCGCATGAAGTGGTAGCACAATTGCCCAATTTAAAAGCCATTACTTACGAGCTTCTTTCTTCTTACATTCCCATGATTGGATTAGATAAAATTGAAAATGAAATAGCCATTATCAAAAATATTTGGGCATCCAGAATGCCATCTACAGGCGATACACTTACGCTGCAAAGAAATAAAAATGTTTCCGCTCCCCTACCCGATCAATCGCTAAGTGAATGGGAAGAAACCCTGGGTGCACTGGCCATTGGCAAAGCCCCAACAACAGTTGCAATTGCTGAAGACCCTGCCATACCACTGGTGCAAAAATTAATACAGGAGTTCAGGGCATCTATGCTGGTAACGGTGTACAGGCTTAGCTGCCGGTTTTTAATGCTCACCCTGGGTGTAGATGTTTTTAAAAGTATTTTGCATGAGTTTTGGAAACAGTATCCGCCAAAACAGTTTGCCAGCGAAGAGGCCTTAAATTTTTCTTTGTTCTTAAAACAGTTAGATTTAAAAGTACCAAACCTTGCTAAAATTCTTGAGTTTGAAGAATGTACTTTACTCACACTGTTAGATAACGAAACCCGTATTGTTAGTTTTGATCATGATCCGTTTCCGCTTTTACGCTCTTTATCCGAAGGTACATTAACCACCATGAACCGCCAGCCAGGCAATTATGAAATTGAAATAACCGGCGACCTGGATAATGGAGAATTATCACAAAAGGTGCTGGGGAATTATGCGGTGGGGCATTAGGATATTTATTACCGCTGATGACATTTTTAAATGCCTTACTTACTTTTTAATTTCCTGCTCCTTTATTTTGGGAAGCCCCGATTTAGACAAAATTTCATTAGCCTTTTTAAGTTTTTCGGGAAATAAAATCTTTCCTCTAAACTTTTCCAATTTTTTATCCATCACAATAATTGGAACTTTCGATTGGTTTAACTCTTCTATTTTCATATAGCAAATTTATTGTGTTTTTTTGTTAATAAAAAGGCCTCGTAATCTTCCCCAATAATAAATTCTTCCCAATTTCCTTCGGCATTATATCCAAAAACAATAAAGTCTGCAGATATTTCGGCTAAATTATTTGTTATTCCCATTCTATATAATCTTGTTCTCACCGATGTGCTTCCTGTTGCTAAAACCCATGCATTTGGATATTTTTCTGTAAACGCATAAACTGTAGATGCAACTGTTGCCAATACTTTCAAACTGTCTCCATTGTTAGTTACGGTAAGGTCGTTAATATTTTTGCTGATGTCGTCATAATCGCCAAAAGCAAGATTGTAAACATTTTCGGTACTTGTTAATGTATATTCTACTACTTTTTTAATAAGGCCTTTGGGGCCTTCGCTGGTAAATTCATAAAACAGTAATAAACTTTCCGAACGGTATTGATACTTTGGATGCTTCATTCCAGCTTTTTAATAAAGATAAAATTTTCAAATTCTTTCTGCAATAATATTAGAAAATATTTACCTGACTGTGCAATGTAAATTTCAATCATTAAATATTTTTATAAGATACATCCTCCTCAAATACCTAACACCTCTTTTAATTTTGCATACCCTGCTTTGCTTACGGGCAGTCTTGCGCCGGTGGTGAGCAGTACAAGGTGGCTGTCTTTTTCGTGCAGGTCTATGCGGGTTATTAATTGTGCGTTGATGATGTAGGAGCGGTGTATGCGGATAAATTCCTGCGGGGGTAATGTACTGTCAAAATACTGCATGGTTTTCTTTTTTAAAAAACTTCCCTGGGCAGTAAAAATTTTTACATAATCGTCTGCGGCTTCCAGGTACTGCAGCTGTGCCAGGGGAATTATTTTTATTTTGCCATTGTCTTTTACTACAATACGATTGTTTGTGGTGTTGCTTTGCAGGGCAGTTTCTGCTACGGCCTGTGCAGTGTTTGCATGTGGCTGCTGCAATTTTTGCATGGCTTTATCAAAGCGTTCTTTGCTAAAGGGTTTTAGCAAATAATCTGCAGCATGTGCATCAAAAGCTTTAATGGCATATTCTTCAAAGGCTGTTGTAAAAATTACCTGAGGCGGGTTGTCTATCAGTTCCAGCATTTCAAAGCCGTTTATTTTGGGCATCTGGATATCCAGAAAAATTAAACCGGGCTGGTGCTGCTGAATAGCTTTGATGCCTTCAAACCCATCGCTGCATTCTTCTGCAATGGTAATATGCGGATAAGACTGCAGGTATTCTTTTACCATCATTCTTGCCAGGGGCTCATCGTCTATTATTATTGCTTTCATTTTGTTGTGGTATGTTGATGATGGTAATAAATTGTTGTGCTTCTTTTTTTATCTGCAGTAAATCCTGGCGGCCAAATAATAAAAACAATCTGCGGCTTATGGATGCCAAACCAAAGCCAGTGCCTTTCATCGGCGCAGCAGTGGTTTCATCAAAAGGGTTTTGTACAATCACCTGCAGCATATCATTATTCTTTTTTGCTGTTATAAAAATAATTACTTCCCCGATGGTATCATACAGGCCAAACTTAATGGCGTTTTCTACCAGGGGCTGCAGCAGCATGGTGGGAAGCTGCATTTGCATGGCTTCATCTTCGCAATTAATATTGGTTTGCAGGCGGTAACCAAAGCGCACTTTTTCTATATCAAGATAGAGCTGCAGGTACTGCAGTTCTTCTGCAAATGTGGTGTACTGCTCATCGTCTTTTTTTATGGTGCCCCGCAAAAAGTCTGACAACTGCTGTATCATATGCCGGGCTTTTTCTGGCTGGCTGCCGGTTAATGCACTAATGGAGTTTAGACTGTTGAATAAAAAATGCGGCTGCAGTTGCTGGCGCAGTTTATTTAACTCTGCCTCACGGGCCAGGCGTTCCATATCCTGTTTTCTTTGGTTTTGTGCCTGCTGGTTTTGCTGCGAGTACCACAATAAACTCAGCACCGTGCAGCATCCTATCATTAAAAATGCAATGGCGTATCTTATAAAAGCAGATTGCGATAAGAACTGCATATAGGCTTCGTCATTTTTAAACAAAGCCCATAAACTTACCCGCATTAATAGTAACCATAAAGAACTTAGTGCAATACTGATGATAAGGGTGTACCAGTATTTTTCTTTTTTGGGTAAATAATAACGCATGTTATTTATTACGAGCAAACAAACCGCATGCAGTAAAACATTACTGATGATGGCATCGGCTATTGCTCTTGAAGTGGCAATACCAAAGTCCTGCAATATTTTTACCTGCAGCATGCTCCATATACCAAACCATATAAGCAGTGTGATAAAAAAAATGAAGCCGCCTTTTTTATTTGCAGAAATATTACGTGCCAATAGATATGCTGTTTAAACCGGTGAACTGATGAAGGCTTTGCTCTAATAGATGCCCTGCCCTTTTTTGAATACAACGAATGTACGACCCCGCATTGGCTTCTTCCTTTATTACAGAATAGATTTCTGCGCCATCTGCAGCGTGTGCAAGCAGGTGCAGTTCGCTTACATCAATAAATTTCCATTTTGGCAAAAAAATATTTTCATTTTCATCTTTTATACAATCGCCTTCGCCCAGTAATCTTGCTTTATGAAAAGCATGCAGTTCATCTTCTGCATAAATAAGGCGCAGCTGTTCATCAAACTGTGGGGTATGCTGCCCATTTGCACAAACAATTTGAAAAACCAATTTTACAAGATACCAGTTCATTTCAATTATTTTTGGTGATGAATTTTAAAACAGTTGTTTTTGATTCAATCTTATGTAATGGATATTGGGATATTGGGATATTGGGATATTGGGATATTGGGATATTGGGATATTGGTTATTATGGTAATGGAGTCATTAGTCTTTTCAGCTTTCATCTTTTCAGCTTTCATCTTTTCAGCTTTCATCTTTTCACCATTGACCTTTGACCTTTCACCATTCACCTTTGACCTTTGACCTTTCACCATTGACCTTTGCCTATTGCCCATTCACCATTGACCATTGACCATTGACCAACTAATAACTCCGTATTTCTATCCCGCCAAACACTGCTGAGCCTTTAAGGATAAGTATTTTATCTGCGTTGGTGGCTGCAGAAGGATTAAAATTTCTGTTATCGTCTACTCCATGAAATACGCCTTCTATTTCATTTTGCACCGTCCAGTGTGCTGGCACTATTAATTTGGCACCACCAAAAACCACATCAAATTTTATTTGCACAGTGCCGGTTATTTCTGCCTGGTTCAAATTAATTTCTGCTCCGCCAAAAACAGAAGATATTTGCCCACCCTGGAAATTTTTAGATACGATATTTTTTTTAACACCGCTAAACACAGAACGTACAAGCAGGTAATCGCTGCTTTCTAAAGCTGCATCGGTACCTTTAACGATAGAAAAATTTGTGGGTGCAGTTTTCAATTTGTCATCATCCACACCCTGCTTAAAATTTAAAAAATTTTGTCTTCCGGGTCTTAGTATAAAAATCACACCTGCGCCAATAATAAGCAGGGGCCAAAATAAAGGTTCCAGGCCTAAGGAAGGAATAAAGCGGCTTACTAAAAAGAAAATACCTACGCCGGTAATAATCATCCATGAGTTGTTTTTAAAATTATGTTTGAAGCCGCTGTAAATACCTACCAGTATTAATATCATGGGCCAGGTAAACAACCAGGGGGGCATTATAAACCCGGTATTGCGCAACAGTAAAACTGCACCTACTGCCACTAGTATTAAACCACCTGCTATTCTTCCGCTTTCACTTCTTTCTTTAAAATTTTTGTTCTTTTCCATTGTATATATTTTTTATAGTGTAAATGTATAGCGGGCATTTAATGGTTTAAAACAGATTTAGGCAATAACAAGGTAAACGGCGGTAAACAGCAGGATTTGAGAGGTGAGAATATATGGGTGCTGTTATTATTATTTTTTATTGTTGTCCGGCTAATGTCAGCAAATGCCTGGATGGATTGATCTCCCCTCAAGGCAATGTTATTTATTTAAGCAATGTTATTACATCAAGAAAGAATAAATATCTAATGTCACCCCTTTGGGGTTTTGCAATAGCTTATATATTACTTCGGCTATATTAATGTCAGCCTTTCGGGCTTTAAAATCCTGAAGGCCCGCCTGAACGGAACGGACAGGGATGATATTAATATAGTAGTTAGAATTCAAAATGCGAACCACAACCCTGAAGACCCGCCTGAACGGAACGGGCAGGAGTGATATTAGTTGTAAACTGGAATCTTTAACTTAACGACATTGCTTTAAGGGTTTAGCTATTCCAATGCTGAATTAAATGACATTTTCCTCCAAGCGGCTTAGAAGCTGTCTAAAAATGATTGTATGAATTTCTTATTTGGCAAAAGTGGCCGGTGGGGACACCGGCCACGGCGGATCGCCGCCGTTCGTGTCCCACAAACGGCTTACATGGTGAATGAAAATTATATTTTTAGACAGCTTCTTAGAACCAAAGCCAGAAAATATTATGTGCATATCAATAATTTTAGTGGGGTAACGATGATTTTTTTTTACTTCAATTAAAAAATATTTATTAAACTGTATATACTCCTAAAGTGTGATTTTATTTTTGTGAATTTGCATTAATTTCATAGCAATAAATTTTATTACATGCTGCTTATTATATTGCTGCTCATCATCATTGTTTTTATACTCATTTATTTTTTTATTATTAAACCTTTACTTATGCCATCAAACGTTATAAGCCGCTATCATTTTAGTGTAGAATGGGGCGGCACCCGGATTGGATTTATGGAAGTATCCGGCCTGGATATTGAAATTGAAGCTGTTTCTTTTAGAGAAGGCTCCAGCAAAGAAGATAGTTTTCAGAAAATTCCCGGCCTGCGCAAGTATACAGATATTACGCTAAAGCGGGAAATTAGCAAAGGGGATAACCAGTTTTTTGACTGGATAAACACCAAAAAAATCAGTACCATAGAAAGAAGGGACATCACTATTACATTATTAGATGAAGAACATAAACCTGTGGTGGTATGGAAAGTAAAAAATACTTTTCCGGTACATTATTACGGACCCGTGCTTTTATCAAACGATGGGGGACTGGCTATGGAAACGCTGGTGCTCACCCACGAAGGAATAAGTGTATCGCATGTGGGATAAAAATACCGAAACAGAAAAAATGCCGCAGATGCGCAGATTTAAATCTGCGCATCTGTGGCAAAAAGATTATAGTGGCTTTTAGTTTATTCAAGTTTTTATGTCGGTCAGACGGAGGCCCCCGCAAAATGCGGGGCAAGCTGTCAGACCGGGGTTATTCTGCCAGCGGCAAAACAAAAGTAAAAGTTGATCCTTTGCCCGGTTCGCTATCTACTTTTATATATCCCTGGTGCCGCTGCACTATTTCATTGGCTATAAATAATCCTATACCAAAGCCGGCATAAATTTCCTGCGTATCGCCACCGGCACGGTAAAATCTTTCAAATATTTTTTGCTGATCTGCTTTATCTATACCAATGCCATAATCTTTTATGCTTACTGCTATATGATTGTTTTCTGCGGCATCAATACTCACTTCTACATTGTTGTGCCCTGGCGAATATTTAATAGCATTGTTTACAAAATTGATAATTACCTGCCCTATCCTGTCTTTATCTGCATACACATTTCCGGCAAATTGCTGGCTTATGCTAATGCTGTGGCTGGTATTGGTAAAATCTATATCCTGTATGGTTTCGGCCACCAATTCATTAAGACTCAGTAATTTTTTTTGCAACTCCAGTTTTGCTGCTTCTATCCTGCTCAGGTCCAGCATTTCTGTTATCAGCCTGCTTAAGCGCAGCACCTGGCTGTCTATTCTTTCTAAAGATGTTTTTAAAGGCAGCGAGGATGTTCCGTCTTCTTCCTCTATCATGCTCAGCAGCAGCTGCACATAACCTTTAATAGAAGTAACAGGTGTTTTTAACTCATGGCTTACCATTTTTATAAAATCTCCTTTGCGCTGTTCTTCTTCTTTTATATGGTGCATTTCGGTGTTGGTACCGATCCACATTTTCCTGCTGCCGTATTCATCATTTTGCAGCAGGCCCCGGCTAAGATGCCATTTATATATACCCTCTGTATTACGCAACCGGTGTTCTATTTCAAAATTTTTTCCTGTAGTTATTGACTCCTGCCACCGGGATTTAGTTTCTTCCCAATCCTCCTGATGAAGTACTGTTTGCCAGCCCCAGTCCTTTAAATCTTCAAAACCCAGACCGGTATAATCAAGCCAGCAATCATTGAAATAATTATAGTTGCCCTCTGTATCGGCTGTCCAAACTTTCTGTGGCATCAGGTCAGCGAGCTGGCGAAAATTTTCTTCGCTTTGTAGTAGTGTTAATTCTGCCATTTTTGCTTCGGTAATATCCCGGAAGGTCCACGACCAGCCATAATAGCTGCCATCCTCTGCTACCACCGGGTACCCATGCCGCTCTACAATTTTACCATCGTTAAACTGCAGTTCATCAGTACTGGTTTCTGTGGGATGTTCGTAAAGCCATTTTACTTTTTCAATAAACTGTTGGGGGTGCAGCAATTGCTTCATGGCAAAACCCAGCGCCGCTTCGTCATCTTTGGCATTTACAATTTCGGGTGGCATGTTCCATATTTCTACAAATTTTTTGTTGTACGAAAGTATTTTTCCTTTTGCATCAACCAGTAAAATTCCATCTATGCTGGCTTCGTTATGCGCTTCTAATAATGTTTTGCGGTATTTAATTTCTAATTCTGACTTTGTTTGGTCATCAATATTCGTATTGGTTCCAATCCATCTTATTACTTTACCCTGTTCATCAGCAATGGGATAGGCACGGGTGAGGAACCATTTGTAATTTCCATTTGCGCCTCTAAGCGGAAACGTGAGTTCCCATGGTTCATTTTTAAGCCATGCTTTTTTTACAAATTCAACCACTTTTTCCACATGGTCAGGATGGTGCACTTTTTCCCAGCCCCAACCCTGCATTTCTTCTAATGTAGCGCCAGTATATTCATACCATTTTTTATTGTACCAGTATATCAATCCATCGCCATTGGCAGTCCAGGCAAGGTTTTCCATATTATCTGCCAATGTGCTGAATTGCTCTTCGCTTTCTTTCAATGCATCTATACCCTGCCTTTTTTCTGTTATGTCTGTATGCACACCTACCCATCCACTAATATTGCCATCTTCATTTTTTAATGGAATGGCTCTTATGGAAAACATACGCCAACTGCCATCATTTACTTTT
>JAYVGA010000420.1:0-2302 GCA_043772635.1 Chitinophagaceae bacterium | reverse complement strand
GCAAAATAAAAGATAGTTTTTTGCCTTTGCCATCTTCTTCTTTGCCACTCATTATTTCATTAAAATATTCGCAATGTTGTCTTAACCTTATTTGCTCTTCATGAATGTCAATTTTTTCCATGTAATAAATAAGTTCCTGCTCCAGGCGGTTGCCATCTATATTTTCTTTTCCTACATGATCTGAAAGTAACTGGTGTATTTCTTCTTTAATCTTTACCATCCGTGCAGGCTCCAGTACCAGTATATGTTCTTCCTGTTCTTTTATTTTTTCTATCCTGTTTTTTAAATCTTTTTCTATAGATGATCCTTCTTCTACCCGGTGAAGATTTAAATCTTTTAATGCACTGTTTAATACCAGGCTGAATTCTTTAAAATCACTTTCGCTCAGCATATCCATGGTGGGGGTAACCACTTCCGGCAACCTCAGCAAGGAACTTAATACCGCATTGGTATCTATGTTTAATTCGCCGGCCAGTGTTTCTATCTGTTTGTAATAAGCTTTTATAAGATCGGTATTAATGTTTACAGGTTTAGTGGTTCCGTTTTGTTTTATGTTTACATAGCAATCAATAGTTCCCCTGGTTAACTGATCCTGCAGCGTGTTTCTTATTTCAAATTCGTAAGGCCTTAACAGGGCCGGTAATTTTAACTGCAGTTCAAACTGTTTTCCATTCAATGCTTTTATTTCTACCATAAAAGTTTTTTCTCCTACAGTTTGCTCTGCTCTTCCAAAGCCCGTCATTGATTTTAACATGCGTTTTATTTTATTGCAAGATAACTGTTTTATTCTTGCAGAAATGAAAGCTTAATAGTTTGAATATATTTATAATTGGTAGCGCAGCGTGGCTGCAAAAAAAGCCAATATATATTTATTTATTTTTGATTAATGAAAAAGAGGTGATATCAAAAAAGTTACTGTTCCGGCGAAAGTGCCCATCGATATTGATACGCCAGGAGATTAAATAGAGAGGCCATGGATCCGGGCATATTTTAAAATGGACTTTGTAAAATGAACCATGCTTGCAGCACTCCGGCAAATAACATTTTGTAATCCTGCAAATTGCGGGATTATAAAACAAACCCGGGCCTATCCTAAACAAGTGCAGGTTTATACTTCTAACACAAAAACAAATATATCATGTTAACTCCTGCTGCAGCATCCGACTTTAATTTTTTTTATTTCTTGTACATGCACCCGCAGGTAAATCCTTACCTGTTGTATGAAATGATGGAGGAACAATCTTTTGAACCTATCTTTAACGATCTGCTTCAGCAAAATGTATTATATAAATATGTAGCCGATGATGTGCCTGTCGGAATGTGTAAATTAATTCAATTAAAACACCGCAACAGTCATATCCAGTACCTCGGTGGCCTTGCAATAGATCCTGCACATGCAGGTAAAAATTATGGTTTAAAATTGATGCAGGAAATTATTGCCTATGCAAAAGAGCAAAATGTTTTACGCATAGAGTTAAGTGTATCGGTAGAAAATATACGGGCAATAAACCTGTATAAAAAAGCGGGGTTTAACCAGGAAGGTATTTTAAGAAAATATACCTATCTAAAAAAAGAAAACCGGTATATTGACGAAGTATTAATGAGCTGCCTGTTATGAATTTAAAAATAACCTACGGCATTTAAGTATGAAAAAATATATAGCAGAATTTATAGGAACATTTGCACTGGTTTTTTGTGGTACAGGGGCAGCAATTATTAATGAAGTAACCCAGGGTGAAGTTTCGCATGTGGGTGTAGCTGTTACCTTTGGTTTAATTGTAATGGTAATGATAAACTCAATTGGGGACATATCCGGTGCACACATGAATCCGGCAGTAACCATTGCTTTTGCTGTAAACAAAAATTTTAAATGGGCACATGTGCTTCCATATCTTATAAGCCAGGCTGCAGGAGCTTTTGCTGCCAGTTTTATTTTAAAATATTTGTTTCCTTCATCCGTTTTCCTGGGAGCAACAGTGCCTGCAGGTGCGCCAATGCAGTCATTTATTCTTGAAATTATTCTCAGCTTTTTTTTAATGCTTGTAATACTGCAGGTAGCCACCGGATCAAAAGAACAGGGTTTGCTGGCGGGTATTACTATTGGCAGTGTGGTGTTGCTGGAAGCAATGTTTGCCGGCCCAATATCGGGTGCATCTATGAATCCGGTAAGGTCTTTAGCACCCGCTATTGCAGGTAGCCATACCAAAGATTTGTGGATATATTTGTCTGCTCCTTTTATTGGAGCATTGCTGGGAGTTTTGTTTTATCAACTCATAAAAAATAAAAACGGCTAAAGAATTTA
>JAYVGA010000419.1:0-16067 GCA_043772635.1 Chitinophagaceae bacterium | reverse complement strand
AAATTAAGAACAAAAGAAGTAAGCGGCTGGAGCGGCAAGGGAATGCATACCACCACATTTGCAGAAATGTTTGATTTACCCCAGGGCGGAAAAATAATTGATACACCCGGTATAAGAGAAATGGGTATTGTTGATGTGAGCAAAAATGAGCTCTCGCATTATTTTCCGGAAATGAGAGCCGTAATTAACAATTGCCAGTTTAATGATTGTATTCATCTGGAGGAGCCCGGCTGTGCAGTAAAGGAAGCTGTAAATAATGGCAGCATCCATGAAGAACGCTACCTCAGCTATTTAAATATCAGGGATACTATTGAAGATAAATCTTATTAGGAATGATGAAAGGTGAAAGGTGAAAGGTGAAAAGTGAATGGTCAATAATCAACGCCAACCCTACATCTTTGCAGGGGTTCAATAGTCAAAAGTTATTGGGTCAATTGTCAGCATTCAATAATTTTAAGAGAGCCCAAAAAATAAAAAACTCACCAACGCATATACAAACCTCAAAGTTTAAAAATTAAACCTCTTAAACCTCTTAAACCTTTGAAACGTGTCAAACTTTTGAAACCCCTAATACGCCCTGCTTTCTAAAAAATTAGCCACTTCCATAACCGCCTTATTTTCTTTTTTTAAACTTTGCTGTTGCTGGGGGTAAATGCTTACGCCATTAAAAATATTGTAGTGCAGGGTAAGAAAATAGCTTTTGTATTTAAAATCCCAGTCCAGTGTATCGGCATCGTCTACCTGGTTCATAAACTGTATTTGCAGGTGTTCTGCCAGGGTATTGGCAATGGCATAAAATTTAGAGATACCGCAGTTGTCGTCTATTACGGCTTCGGTACCACCGTTTTGGGTTTTAAGAGCATAGCACATAGAAAAGGGTTTTTATGGGTAAAAGAAAAGGGTGTTTAATTATTAAACGAAATTTAATTTGATTAAAAACTTTTTTTGCCGCCTCTGTATTTCTTCTCCTTAACTTTTTCGCCGGTTGCAATTTTCTGGTCATTGGTTAACTGACCAGCCTGTGGGCTGCCAGGGCAGCCATATTTTTCTTTTTTCTTAAAAATAAAGCAACTGCTCAGCAGAGATACAACGACAACGGCAAGTATAATTTTTTTCATGATTTAAAAATATATTTTCATCCGCATCAATAAAAGCTAAACCTCATCCCAACCCCCGTCTGACCGGGTCATCCGGGCAGGCTTCTCCTTAAGGAGAAGGAACCCGAATTTGGCTCCAATAAACTTTAAGCAGCCTTAATTTTCTCCGCTACAAACCCGCTGCAATAAGTCCCCCCTTTAGGGGGCGGAGGGGGCTTCGGGGGTTTTAAACCACCCGCTATACATTAAATAATTTTCTGCAATCCTGTTTATTTCTCCGCTTATAAGTTCCTGGCTTATGTCTTTTACTTTTTTGGCGGGTACACCGGCATATATACAACCCGGCTCTACCACAGTATTTTCCAGTACCACTGCACCTGCAGCTATAATACTGTTACTGCCCACATGTGCGTTATCCATCACAATACTACCCATTCCTATCAGCACATTATCACATATAACGCATCCATGTACTATTGCATTGTGTCCTATGCTCACATTATTTCCAATAATGGCCCTGGTTTTCTCAAAAGTGCAGTGAATAACGGCACCATCCTGCACGTTTACTTTGTTGCCCATACGTATGCTGTTTACATCGCCACGTATTACTGCATTAAACCACACACTGCATTGGTCGCCCATTATCACATCGCCCACAATAGTTGCATTGGGCGCTATATAACAATCGTTGCCCATTACGGGCAGTACTCCTTTTACGGGAAGAATTAAACTCATAGTGTTTTATTTTTTTTAAACTGGCATTTGTTTTTCAATTAAACATCGTTGTGTCACTCACTTGTACTGCATAGCTTCTTGCATCCTGTTTTCAAAAAATTGTGCAATGCTTAATACAGCATCTGTTCCATCAAGGGGGAAGTAATCTTTTTTGAGTGCAACTAAAAGCTAATTTCGCATTAATTTCTATAAGATTACAAAATGAACAATCGCCAGCTTTTTTTAAATCATGTAGGCCAAACCTCCCAGGCACCTTTATGCCTTAATATTGTAAAAGCCGAAGGCAGTAAAATGTGGGATGCCGATGGGAAAGAATATATAGATATTATAGGAGGTATAAGTGTTTGTAATATTGGCCACCGCCATCCTGCAGTTGTAGAAGCCATAAAAAAACAGGCAGACGCTTACCTGCATATTATGGTGTATGGAGAGCTGGTAGAAAACCCACAGGTGCATTATGCAAAAATGCTTACAGATTATTTACCTGCATCACTCAACTCCGTTTTTTATACAGCCAGCGGAAGCGAAGCTACAGAAGGGGCTATGAAACTGGCCAAACGATACACCGGCCGCACACAAATTATTTCTTTTAAAAATTCTTATCACGGCAGTACACAGGGAGCCTTAAGTATAATGGGCAGCGAATACTGGCAGCAGGCTTTTCGTCCTTTATTGCCAGATGTGTTGCAATTGAATTATAATTCTTTTGAAGATTTAGAAAACATAACCCAACGCACCGCCTGTGTAGTAGCAGAAACCATACAGGCAGAAGCAGGTGTTTTGCCGCCGCTGAATGCATGGCTAACGGCCCTGCGTAGCCGCTGCACACAAACGGGTACATTGCTGGTGCTGGATGAAATACAATGTGGCTTTGGCCGCAATGGAACCCTGTGGGCTTTTGAACAGTTTAATGTGGTGCCCGATATTTTATTGCTGGGCAAGGCCCTTGGTGGTGGCATGCCGCTGGGTGCTTTTATTGCGGATAAAAAATTGATGGATACCCTGAGCTACAATCCTGTGCTGGGGCATATTAATACTTTTGGTGGTCACCCGGTAAGTTGTGCTGCAGGGCTGGCAGCCTTCAAGGTTTTGATGGAAGAAAAATTAATTGATGGGGTAAAAGAAAAAGAAGCTTTGTTTCTTTTGTTATTAAATCATCCAAAAATAAAAGCAGTACGCAGTTGCGGATTAATGATGGCCGTTGAGTTTGACAGTTTTGAAATGAATAAAAAAATTATTGATGCGTGTATTGAAGCAGGTATTTTTACAGACTGGTTTTTATTTGCATCGCATGCCATGAGGATAGTGCCTCCTCTTAATATAAGCGAAGACGAAATTAAAATGGCATGCTTTAAAATTATTGATCTGCTGGAAAATTATAAAGGATGATAAACCCTCTCTGCATTTTTATACACCGTTGCTTTATCCAGCGTCATCGTTTTTGTTTTTTGTTGTAAATACATTTCCACCTGGTCATCAAAATGTTTATTGCCCGGTCTTGCGCTGGCACCATACATATTTACCGTTTCAATTTTTGGTAAACCGGTTTTAGCAAAACGTACAAACATCACCAGCCCATCGCCACCAATAGATTTTTGTTTACCATTTTTATTAGGTTCCGTCCACTGCGGGCTAAGCAAATCCTGGAAGCCCCACAGCGGCCACTCCTTATCACCTCTTACTAATTTTTGCATATCGCCTAATTCAATATCGGTTCCTGCAAAATTAGTTTGCATGTAATTTTTTATATAAGTAAATGTTTCTACCGCTTCCTGTTTGGTTATATGCCTTGGCGCCTGGCCCTGCAGGTGCTTTTTTAAATACTCATAGGTTAATAAAAAAATGGCAGCGCCTTTACTGTTTGCATCGCCTTTTTTATCCCAGGTTTTAAAGGTTGTTATTAAAGATGCCAGTGCAGGAAATTCAGTTTCGCTTAATAAAAACATACTGTCTGTTTTGTAAGGGTATTGCAAAACTCCAGGCAATTGTTTATCAAACTTTATTTGTTTAAATTTTTCATAACTCAGCTTTTCATTTTGAGGAAACAATTCTAAAAAACGTACACTCCTGTTTAAATGATATTGTTCCCAGCCATCCTGTTTGGCATAGGCCGCAGGCTTTAAATTATCTGCTGCAGCAGTGGCTAAAAAAGAAGAATGATTGGTATTAAATAAAAAGCCTGATGCAGGATTGATGTACTGGGGTAATTCTTTTATACCTCTAAATTGTGTCCATAATGTTTTGGAAGTATTACCGGGCAAAGTTCGTTTCCAGTTGTATTGTGAAGAAGTATCTCTTACCGGCATCAAAGCATTGTTCAGGTAAAAAATAGTATCCTGTTTATCGGCATACATTATATTAAACATGCTCAGTTCCTGTTTGCTTAATGCAGCATAAAACTCCGTAAAGTTTTTTGCCCTGTTCATTTCGTACCATTGCTGCAATACGCCAATTTTCATATTGGCGCCCAGCCGCATAGAAAAAAAGCCCTGTTTGTTTTTCATAGTAGCACCATATTTACTCCAGTACAGTTTTCTTTTTATACCTACGGGAATTCCTTTTATTCTTAGTTTTATTGTTTTTACTTCCAGGTTTACCCACTCTCCATCAAACTTATATTGCATGGCATTGGCAGGGTTCATTTCTAACTCGTATTCATCCAGCCGGTCGCAAAAATTTACGGTATGCGCCCAGCCCAGGTTTTCGTTTACGCCGTGTAAAATGCAGGGGCCGCCAGCCAGCAAACCTCCCAATACATTCAGGCCCTCTTCGCTGCAGATATGGGCTTCGTAAAATGCCTGCGGGCCTGTGTTTAGCTGGTGAGCATTTATTAAAAGAAAAGCTTCACCGCTTGTGGTTTTAGAAGAATGTATGGCAGAAGCATTACTTCCTTTTTTATTTAATTCCGGCGCTTCCCATTCTGCATTGTTATAAATTCTTTGCAGGGCTCCATCGGCACCATTAAAAATGGTAAGTGCCAAAACGGATGATGCGATATAATCTTTTGATGTAATGGGAAAAAGTTTTTTATGCAATACTTCGCCGGCATGTGTGGCAGCAAAACGGTTTAATGCCTGCACATACCCATCAATCAATTTTAAAAATTGAGGGGAGAGGGTATGCCATTTTTCTTCTGTTATTTCCCTGCATCTAAAAAGAGCAAATGCATAATCTCCCGCTATTGCTTTTTTGCCCATAACACTACCCATTAATGCTTTGGTGGGCAGCAGTGGCTGTTGCAGACTTTTAAAATCGTCTTCTGCATGTGCCCAGGCAAGGCCATAAGCTACCTCCGGGTCTGTTTTTGCAAAAATGTGTGGCACGCCAAAACTATCTCTTACAATATCTATGGCTGCAGGGTTAATGGCAGTTTGGGAAAAACCTTCTTCTATAAAAAATAAAAAAATAAAAGAGCAACAAATATTTTTCATATAAGTATTACCTGTTTTAAAAAGTGTAACTGAAGATAGGAAGTAAAATTATGTGATGGGAGCAGTTCTTATTTTTATCCGGGATAAAATTATTTGAATAATTGAAATAATTACATTTACTTTGTTTTTCAAAGTACTTTTTTATGACTGAACAAGAGCAATCCCTGGAAGCTATTCATGACATAAAACGGATGATGGAGCGCAGCAGCCGTTTTATCAGCCTAAGCGGTTTAAGTGGAATAAGTGCCGGAGTTTGCGCATTGATTGGTGCATGGTTTGCACATCCCTATGTTTTTGGATACAGGGATTATATTATAGATACTAATGCGGCAATAGCTCAGGCAACGGCAGGAAGCTATACCATCATTTTAAACACTTATTTGTTTTGGATAGCCACTGCAACTTTTCTTGCTGCACTAATAAGTGCTTTTATTTTTACTTATATAAAGAGCAGTAAAGAGGGTATACCTGTGTGGGGCAGCAGTGCCCGGCGTTTGTTGTTTAATGTAAGTGTGCCCTTACTGGTGGGAGGAATTTTTTTGTTTAAACTGGTGCAGTTTGGCACATTTGGTTTGGTAGCTCCGGGCTGCCTGCTTTTTTATGGCCTGGCTTTAATTAACGCCAGTAAATACACGCTTATCGAAATTAAATACCTGGGCTATTGCGAAATATTACTTGGTTTAATAAACCTTTGGTTTGTAGGTTATGGCCTTTATTTTTGGGCTATTGGTTTTGGAGTTTTACACATTTTTTATGGCGGGTATATGTGGTGGAAATATGAAAGAAGTCAGGAGTAAATAGTCGGTAGTCAATAGTCAGGAGTCGGTAGTCAATAGTCAGGAGTCATTGGTAATTAGTCATTGGTCAAATCTTCAATGTTCAGTTGCCTGTTTTCTCTGGTCAGTCGTCAGTCGTCTGTGGTCATTTGTCTGTCTTCAGTTGTCTGTCGTCTGTTTTAAAAATAAATTAATGGAGAATCCGATTAATGATTTAAATAAATTATTCGACAGCCGTGTGCGGCTGGGTATAATGAGTGCCCTGATGGTAAATGAAAATGTAAATTTTAATGACCTGAAAGAATTGCTGCAAATTACAGATGGTAACCTTGCCAGCCATTTAAAGGCACTGGAAGAAAATAATTTTATAAAAGTAGAAAAAGGTTTTATAGGCAGAAAAACAAATACAACTTATGCTATTACAAAACCGGGAGAAAAAGCTTTTAAAGCACATATTGATGCTTTGGAAAAAATGATAAACGCCACTAAATAAAATTTTTTTGTCTAAATACTTTGAAAAACAAAGTGCTTTTTAAAATGAATAAGAAATACACATCCGCAAGTGTTTCCATCAGGATATGGGTTTTTACCGCCTTAGCTTTTGCTGCAGGCTGTCTTTTTTATTTTTTAATAATAGATAACAGCCGTTTTGATGTACCGGTGCCCATCATTGCTTTTTTTGCAGCACTCATTGGCAGTGTTCCTGCATTGGTAGGTATGCTGATAGTAATCCCGTTTATCAAAACATCAGGAGCACACTGGCAAACAAAATTTTTACGGCTGCTTCTTCTTTTATTTATCCTTACTATTCCTTATGGTATTGCAGCCGCTGCAATTCGTATTTTATCTTTTGCGTTTAATTGGGGTGCGGAGGGCCCCGGTTTTTTAATTACAGCACTCCTCGTTGTCGTTTTACTTTTTGCCTCTTCGCTGTGTGCTGCTTTGCTGGCATTGCGGCCTGCTTTTTTTTATTTTAATAGCCACGAACCACAAGATCAATCTTACCCCAATATATTTAACCAGCTTTTTTTTATAACAACTAAAACAAAAAAAATGGAAACGCAGCAACAGTATGCACCTGCTTCACAACAAACCAACAAAATTTTAATTAAAGGATTAATAACAGGAGCACTGATATTAATTATGCTTATCCCAACTCTTTTTATTTATAATTTAATTGAAGAAAGAGAAGCACGCCAAAAAGAAGTAGTAAAAGAAGTAAGCAGCAAATGGGCTACAGCCCAAACTTTATCTGCCCCGTTTTTAACCGTACCCTATACCGATACCTTTATAAACAGCGATGGTAAAACCATTGCAAAAAAAACCAACCTGCTGTTGCTGGCCGGCGAGCTTAATGTAAACGGAAAAATTATTCCGGAACAACGGCCAAGATCTATTTACAAAGTGCTGTTGTATAAAACAGATATCAGCATGAATGGCTTTTTTAAAATTAACTGGCCGGCAGATATTAATGTGGCCAATGTAGATTATAATAATGCAAAACTTTGTTTTACCCTCAGCGATTTTAAAGGGATTGAAGAAGAAATCTATATAAATTTTAATGGTCAAAAATTATTATTAACACCAGGTTTACCCGTAGATGATTTTGGGAACGTGGGGCTATCGGTGCCAGTTAGTCTTTCGCCACAGGCGGCAGCAGCAGGTATTGCTTTTAGTATGCAGGTAAAAATAAAAGGCAGCGAACAACTGCATTTTATACCCATGAGTGCCACCAGTAAATTTGTATTACAGTCTGCATGGCCCAGCCCATCTTTTGATGGCGATATGCTGCCCAACGACAGGCAGATAAGTGACAGCGGTTTTACTGCCAGGTGGAATTTTAACCAGGCCAACCTTCCATTTGCTGCAGTAATGAAAGAAAATACGGTGCAGGAAAAAAAGATGGCCTTTGGCGTAAGCCTTGTGCAGCCTGCAGATCAGTACAACAAAACCATGCGCAGCGTAAAATATGCTATTCTTTTTATTGGCCTCACCTTTGCATTTTTCTTTATTATAGAACTGATGCAAAAAAAACCTTTTCACCCGGTGCAGGATGTATTGGTGGGCCTGGCATTGGTAATTTTTTATACACTGTTATTATCCATCAGCGAATATATCCTTTTTGACTATGCTTACTTTATAGCTGCGCTGGCTACTATTTTATTAATCAGCTTTTATGCAAAGGGCCACTTTAACAGCTCGAAAACGGCGGGTATTTTCTTTGTATTATTAAGTTGTTTGTATGGCTTTATTTTTATCCTTATCCGCCTGGAAGATACAGCACTGCTGGTAGGAAGCATTGGTTTATTTATTGTACTTGCATTGGTAATGTTTGTAAGCAGGAAAATAAACTGGTATGGCAATGCGGCTGGTACAACTTTAGATACTGAAACAATAATTGTTTAATAATGTACATGCTGATAAAAAAAATACGGTCGGCAGTGCTGGTGTATTTAACCCATAAAATGGCTTTGCCCTTATTAAAAATTATCCGCAGGCCGGAAGTATTTCCATACAGCCGTAAAGAGTTGCAAGCTTTTGCAGATGGTACACTGGGCAAGGATCTTATCTGCTTTATTGATGATAAAAAACTGGAACTTTTACCTTATTATGCAAGGCACGATATAAAACATATTCTGCTGGGCTATGATACCACCGATGAAGGAGAAGGCTGCCTGCAGTGTTTTATGCTGGGCAACAGGCATTTTTCTTTTCCGGTACTGGCTACGGTTGTATATTGTTTTGTAACCATGCCAGAGCATTGGGGTAAATTTACAAAGGCATATAAAAGAGGAAAAACTGCCACTCCAATATCTAAATGGAAATGGTTTGAAATATTAACACAGCCCACCAGTTCATTGCAGCAAAATATATTTATCACTAAATAAAATTTTATACAAAAACATACATGAACAGATGGCAACTATTTATCACACCAATAATACTTTTTAATATGCGGTTAATAAAATCATTTGGCTTTGCCGTAAGCGGAATAAAATATTGTTTGCAGGAAGCTAATTTTAAAATTCATATCGGGCTGGCTGTGATGGCTGTAGTGCTGGGTTTTATTCTCGGCATCAGCCCCACAGAATGGATAGTTATTGCCATCTGCATTGCAGCCGTGCTGGCATTTGAAATGCTCAATACAGCCATAGAGCGTTTATGCAATATTGTGTACCCGGGTTTTAATGCCGGTATAAAAATGGTAAAAGATGTAAGTGCCGGAGCGGTGCTGCTTATTGCCATCATGGCTGCGGTGTGTGGTGCCATCATCTTTGTTCCTAAAATATTTTTATTGATAAAAAATATCTAACCTTTATGAAAACAGTATCGTCGTTTAATAAATTACTTACTACTTTTTTAATTTTTATAGTCTTGCTTATTTGTTTCCGCATTTTTTATTCGGGTACGCTTAGATATGTGTTTATGGGCTGGAATATTTTTTTGGCCTGGATACCTTATATGTTGAGTTGTTATTTTACTGCTTACCGGCACAAAGAAAAATGGAAACAGTTGTTTTTGTTTTGCAGCTGGTTGCTCTTTTTTCCCAATGCCCTTTATATAGTTACCGATCTTGTACATATGCAGGGCGAAAGCAATATGCCCTGGTGGTATGATGCAGTGCTGCTGTTTGCATCTTCCTTTATAGGCATTGCAATGGCTTTTATTTCTTTGCGCAAAGTGGAACTGTATCTTAAAACCATTTTTAGCAAACCTATGGTAGCAGGTTGCATTGCCTGCATTTTATTTTTGGGTTCTTTTGGTGTTTACCTTGGCAGGTTTCAGCGCTGGAACAGTTGGGATGTTGTAAACAATCCATTGGCTTTAGGTATAGATATTTTTTATAAAATTATAAACCCGGTTGAAAACTATAGAGTGTGGGCCATTACGGTTTTATTTACTGCTATTTATTCTCTGCTGTATTTTTTTATTAAAAATTTACCACAGGCAATTTCTGAAATAAAAAAATAAGCATGTAGGAAGAAATGGCACGCAGAGAGGCAGAGGGCGCAGTGGAATATTATTTTTATGAACTACTTTCTCTGTAACCACTGCAAAAAAATACCGGGCTTAAACCCGGTATTTTTATGAACTATAATTTATTTTAAAAATCTAATCCCAGGGAAACATACATTATTGGCTTGCCTTTAAAAAAGCCGTTCATGGGCCAGCCTGCATCAAATTTTACAAAATATCCAAACAGGGTACTTCTTGCACCAAAGCCATACCCCCCTGCAAAAGGCCCGAGGCCACCAGCTTTTACCCTTACAGTTACATTGCCTTGCTGGCCGTAAACCACATCAGGTCTTTTCAGTGCATCATAAGCACCATTCCATGCAGTACCCAAATCTACAAATTGCGTAATCATAAAATTTCGCAGAAAAGCATTGTTAACTGTTTTATCAAAAAAGGTAGACATTACCGGCAGCCTGAACTCACTGTTAAGTACTATCGTATTATTGCCATTGGCCACATTTTGTATATATCCCCTCATGTTTACCGAAAGGCTTTGAAATGCATAATCCTGGTCGGGATCTACAGGGTTACTGGTATTAAAATACCGGTCTTTTTCTACACCGTTTCTTACCACTTTGTTGTTGCCAAACATCAGCCATCCATCTGTACCACCCAGGTAATAAATAAATTTCTGGTTGCCCCAGCTAAAGTCGGCAGCAGCACGGCCGGCCCAAATAAAGTTGCGGTATATGGGGTAATAATACCGGGCATCAATACCAAGGTTAAATGTATTGGGGCCATCTGCAAATTTTACACCGCTTACCTGCCGGTTCCAGTCTATTGTAGCTTTATACCGCAAACCATTCCATATATTGGTAGCAGGGTTTAAACTGTTATCATAAACATACTCCAGCCTGTTTACATTATATAAAATTCTTTCGCTTTTTACGGGGGCAGATAACAGGTCTACCGTACCCAATACCTGGTTTTCAGATCTGATGCCGGTAGAGAAACGGATACTTTTTGTTACATCAAAAGGATAGGCAATACTGGCCTGGTATAAGTTGGTAAAAATTCTTACAGGATAACCATCGGTAGTAGAAAACGATTGTGCATTGCGGTAATAACTCACTCCCCAATCTATTCTTCTTTTTAAATTTTCATAATTTACATACCATTCGTTGTCTTTAAGATTGCTGCTTATTTTATAGGCTCCAGTAATTCTTATATCTTCCATAAGATCGCTTGTGCCCAGCCTTACCAGGCCATTAAGCGGCGTACTGCTGTTTAGCATTATAGGCCCCTGGCCGCCGGCATATGCCTGGTAGCGGTTTATAAGTACCGAGTTGCTTAATCCACCTCCACCAAAATCTACAGAGAATTTTTTTGGTTTGTAAGGATACAATTTTGCAGTGGTTAAAACAGATGCTGTATTTTCAGATACCCCCTGGTATATATTGCCAATTACCGGAGTGGCGGTACTGTCATTTTTAAATTCATTCTGAAAAAGATCATCCTGTTTTTTTACCGTATCAGCAGGCGATATTGGTAACTGTATTAAAGGACTGGCAGTATTTACATCTGTAAGCCTGCTTTCCCTCATTAGTTTTTTTGCATACTCTGTGGGCTGGGCTGTTACATTGCGGCGGTTTAAAACAAACTCATCAATTTTTAATTTATACAAAACTTTATCATCGCTCTGGCGGGTAACTTCGCTTACCTGGTTGTTATCGCCGGCTATCCTTGTTTCTACAAGGCTGCTCTGATAATTGGTAATGGGAAAACTGTAAGCAGAATCTTCAGATACCGATACTACAGCTATAGAATCCACATCCGTTTTTTTATACACCCTTAATGTACTGTCTACTTCTTTTGGCGATGGGTTTCTTAAAATATCATCACCAATTAAAACCAATGTATCAAGCCCGGCCTTGGTGCTGGTAAAAAAACCTGCATAGCGGTTGCCAATACCATTTTCATCGCTCACAAACGTAAAATGGTTTTGGTTGTACTGCATCGGAAACCTTGCATTGCCATATTTTAAATTGCTCAATTGTGTAATCTGGTTCAGCTCTGGTTTATCGCCAAAATCTGTTATCATAAAAATATTATAGCGGTTGTTGCTGGGCAAAAGAGTATCTGCCGATTTTGCAGATGGGCTGGGTCGGTTACTGCTGAAAATAATTCCGTTTTTGCCCGGGAAAGCTACAAACGATGCATCTACATTGTCATACACATCGTTGGTGATGGCTTGTAGTTTTTCGTTTTCAATATTAAAAGTATAAATATCGGTGTGGCCATTTTTTACTCCGGAAAACAACAGGGTTTTGCTATCCAGCATATACTTCATATCCTGTACCTGGTCTAATTTACTGCTTAAATCTAATTTGTACTGTTTTATGCGGGTGATAACATCGTACACAAATAATTTTAATTTTCCTTCCTGTGTGTAAGCTACTGCAATGCGTGTGCCCTTGGGATCCCAGGCCATTACCGGGTAGCTGGGGTTTAATTCATTTTGATAGCTGCGCACACCGTATTTTAATAATGTCTTGTATTCAAAATCTTCGCTAAGCAAAACTTTTACAATACCTTTTTTATATTGCGTAACCACAAAAGAACTGTTGCGCTTATTGGGATTTACATTAAAGCGGTAATAATTTAATCTTTTGCTTATGGTAAAACCCTCTACATAATTTCCTTTGGGATAAGATTTGCGGCGGGTAATATCTTTATAATATTTATCCTCTTCATACTCCATAAACTCCCGGAGCAATGCAGTAAATTTTAATTTGGTTATCTGCTGGCTGGCTTTGTTTAGGTTTTTGTATTGCCTGGCCAGGTAAAAGAAATAGGTAACATTTTCTTTTTTATATTTTTCTTCGATAAAATACCAAAATGCATGGCCTGCCAGCAGCGGCCTGGCAAAACTAAGTGCAGAAAATTTATTGTAATTACCACTTAGCAGTTCGCTTTTAAGATCATCATCAAGTTCCGTACTCCAGTTTTCGCCTATATATGCCATGTAGCCATCGGTAAGCCATGTGGGTAAATCAAGCAATGCCTGGTTTCCGGCTACTTCGCCAATATCATCGCCAAATAATAAATTTTGTGTAATAATCTGTGCTATGCCTTCCCGTACCTGCCTTTTTAAATTAGCATGGTTGGCATCAAAATATACCAGCATTTTATTGTTTACAAATTTGGTAGTACCACCGGTTCTGAGAATATCTGTTTCCAGCCCAATATTGGTTTGCTGCATATGTGCAAACTCGTTATACAAAATAATATTGGCCCTGCGTTGCAGGCTGTATTCTGTAGCAGCTTCTATTTGCGGCAATTCCTTTTCGGCGCTTTGGGCTACAAACTTTGCCAGCTCCTGGCCGTTATCATAAAAATATACATTAAAGTTTTTGGTTTGATAGTACTGCCACTTAAACTTATTATACTGAACCCTGTTGCGGCCAAATACTACCGAGTTTACCTGGGCATGGCTTATAATGGAGGGTAGTATGAATAAAAAGGATATTAGAATTATTCTGCTGAACTTTGTCATACTATTAAATTGATATTGAGCACTAAAATTACTTTATTAAGCTTAATCATTAAAATATTTAAAACACCTATGCTACAAATAAAATCTTTCGAATTTAGCCCAATACAGGAAAATACGTATATACTTTACAATGAGTTTAACGAATGTGTAATTATTGACCCTGGTTGCTATTTTGATAATGAAAAAGAACAACTGGCTGATTTTATTGATAAGACGGGCCTACTGCCCAAAATGCTGCTTAATACGCACTGCCATTTGGATCATGTTTTTGGCAATAAATTCGTGGCAGAAAAATATAACCTTACTCTGCAGCTGCACCACGGAGAAGTGCCGGTGTTAGAGTTTGCCCCGGCCAGTGGCCTTATGTATAATATGCCTTTTGATAATTATACCGGTGATTATATTTTTTTAAAAGATGGAGATATAATAAAACTGGGCAATGATGAACTGAAGGTGTTGTTTACCCCCGGCCACAGCCCGGCCAGTATAAGTTTTTACTGCGAAAAAAATGGTTTTGTTATTGCCGGCGATGTGCTCTTCAAACAAAGTATTGGTCGTACAGATTTGCCGGGAGGAAATTTTGATACCCTTATTAATAGTATAAAAACCCAGCTATTTGTTTTACCTGCACCTGTAAAAGTGTATAGCGGGCATGGGCCTGCCACTACTATTGGAGATGAAATAAAATACAATCCATTTATAACTTAGGGGTGCTATGGCAGATAAGGCCAGTATTTTATTATTGTAAACCAAGAGCGGAAACATAAATTAAAAATTGTAGTAAGAATAATTTTGCATGTAAGTTTTATTATATTTATTGCATGAAATTTATTTTCACCCTTTTACTAACCCTGTTTTGGGCAACTCATGCCCTGGCTCAAATGCCTGCTCTTAATGACGGACCAAAGGGCAGACCCGCAATTAATAAAAATAAACAAGAGCTGATAATATCGCCCTTAAAAATGATTAAAGAAAATAGCACTGCTTATAAACAGGCTGGCAGCAGCCTGAATAAAAAAGTCAGTAAATTTTCTCTTATCAGCCTTGCAGATAATTATGCTCAGCTTCAGCGCCAGGTAGCCCATTCTGATAATTTTATTTTGCAAGTACCCGTGAGTGCTACAGAAACAGTACAGCTTAATATGCAAAAGAACCGGATAACCACGCCGGATTTTTTTGTAAGAACAAGTGAAGGAAAAATTATTGAAGATGTAAAAGGAATAGATAATCATTTTACCGCTGCAGGGGTAGGTAAAGAAAAATATATAAGTGCCCTGTCTTTTAATTCATCAGGCATAACAGGATTTATAAGCAATAAAAACGGCAACAATATTATTGAACAACTGACAGGAAATAAAACGGGCGTACATATTTTATACAACGATGCAGCTGTAATGGAAAAACCTGTTTTTACCTGTCATACAGCAGAAGGCAAATCTTTAAAAAATATTATTCAGGAACAAAGAGGGCATTCTCCGCAAAATAATATAACCTGCAAAACGGTAAAAATATACATAGAATGTTCTTATGCTATGTACCTGGCAAATAACAGTAATGTAAATGATGTGATAGATTTTGTTTTCAGCCTGTTTAATTCATCGGCTGCATTGTTTAAAAATGATGGTATAAATATCCAGGTATCAGAATTGTATATCTGGACAAAACCGGATATTTATACAGGCATAACTTTTACGGGAAGTATTGCCAATGCACTGGAAGCCAAACTAAGCCGGGATTTTAGAGATGGGCGAAGGATTAATGCAGACATAGCGCATTACATTACCCCACAAAATTTAAGTGGCGGAGCTGCCACTGGTTATGGTATTATTAATAACTGTGGTAAATCTAATGGTATACTAAGATGTGCAGCATCTACAGCAGTTGGCCCTTTTGCTGCTTTACCTTCTTACTCCTATTCTGTGTATGTATTTGCACATGAAACCGGGCATATGCTGGGCAGCCAGCACACCCAAAGTTGCAGCTGGCCCGGCGGTGCAATTGATAACTGTGCTGCTCCAGAGGGTCTTTGTGCCCGTGGCCCTGCTCCTGTTAATGGCGGCACTATTATGAGTTATTGTAATTTTTCTCCCTATGGCATAAATTTTTCAAATGGTTTTGGCCCACTGCCTGCGGCATTTATGAGAGATCACATAGAAAGCGTATCATGCGTTAGTTTATGCCAGGATACTGTTTGTGATATAAAACTCAGGGGTGTGCAAACAACTCTTACAAATACTGCATTAAAATTAAAATGGATAAATGATGCACCTAAATATAAAATAGGTGTAAAGCCAAACACAACGCAGCAATGGCAATACTACGAGGTAATGAATACGGATAGTTTTGTATTGGCTAAAACTTATTGCGAATCGTTGTATGAATATTCTATTACTCCCTTTTGCCCTTCTTTAAATAAATATGCAGCAAGCTATACAGCCTGGGCAGGAGATAGCCTTGCACTGCTTTTAAAATTAAATACAAACCTGTTTGGTAATTTTAATACGGTTAGTTTGTG
>JAYVGA010000418.1:0-3094 GCA_043772635.1 Chitinophagaceae bacterium | reverse complement strand
TGCACACCAAAATTACCCATGCGGGTAGGCAATGCTGCAGCTAAACCATACACGCTATTCTCAGCAAGCATAAATCTCCTTTCGCCAAAAACACCAATTCCGGTTGTTTTTACCTGTGCCAATGCTGCCTGGTTATTGGTAAACCCAAATGGATCTGTTTGTTTTGTAGTATAGGCCCCAAGGCTGATATACGGCATACTTACAGTGTATCTAAGGGTTTGAGAAAATAAACTGTTACAAAAAACAGAGGTAAGTAAAAGCAGGAATATAGAAAGTATAATTTTTCTCAAAGCAGGTTAGTTTAGTTTCTGTTTACAAGTTAAGGAAAATCAATATAAGGGGTCGTAAACCTTTAAAAAAGATCCTGCAAAAGATTAGTTTTCTTAAAATGGTTCGCCACTCTGTAAGTAAACATCATTTAAAATCAACATTAGTTAGCTATTTTTGCAGCATGCAAATTTTAGACGGCAAAATTGTATCCCAGGCAGTAAAGGATGACCTCAGGGAGAAAACCAATCAACTCAAATTACAAAATAAAAAAGTACCTCACCTGGCTGCAATTTTAATAGGTACAGATGGTGCCAGCGAAACTTATGTTGCAAGCAAAATAAAAAATTGCGAAGAAACAGGGTTTAAAAGCAGTATGTACCGTTTTGAAAAAGACATCGCAGAGGAAACCATTATTGCAACCATTGAGGCACTGAATAATGATGATGATGTAGATGGCATTCTTGTTCAGTTACCATTGCCCAAACATATCAGCGAAGAAAAGATTATAAATATTATTAACCCTCTAAAAGATGTGGATGGTTTTCACCCGGTAAGCGCAGGAAAAATGATGCAGGGTTTACCCTCATTTATTCCTGCTACTCCTTATGGTATAATGCTCATGCTGCAGTATTATAATATTGAAACAGTGGGCAAACATGCGGTAGTTATTGGCCGCAGCAATATTGTGGGCAGGCCAATGAGCATATTGCTCAGCCAAAATACTAACCCCGGTAACTGCACGGTAACTTTATGCCATAGCCGCACAAAAAATTTAAAAGAACTTTGCCTGCAGGCCGATATCATCGTGGCTGCTTTAGGAAAAGTATCATTTCTTACCGCCGATATGGTAAAAGAAAATGCAGTGGTAATTGATGTGGGTATTACCAGGGTAGAAGATGCTACAAAAAAATCTGGTTTTAAAATAAAAGGAGACGTTGATTTTGAAAATGTAGCCCCTAAATGTAGTTATATAACTCCTGTGCCGGGCGGAGTTGGATTAATGACAATTGCTGCATTATTAAAAAATACCTATAATGCTTGTTTACAAAAACAAGCTCCTCCAATTCATTAAAGGAATACCTGGAATAAGCGATTATTAAAATGAAAAATTCAAACTTACCATACAATCACATACTGGAAACTATTACATCTATAGGGCAGGCCGGTGAACAACTTCTTCCTATAATGGAACATTTTTACACCATCCAGGGCGAAGGCTATCACCAGGGAAAGGCGGCCTATTTTATAAGACTGGGCGGCTGCGATGTAGGCTGTGTTTGGTGCGATGTAAAAGATAGCTGGGATGCTGCTAAACATCCTGTTTTTGCTATTGATGAAATTGTAAACATGGCAGTAAAAGGATGCCCGGAAAAAGAAGCAGAGATGATTGCTGTAATTACAGGTGGTGAGCCATTAATGCACCGCTTAGATAATCTTACTGCATCATTAAAAATAAAAGGCTTTAAAACAAATATAGAAACATCCGGTGCACATCCGCTCTCCGGGCACTGGGACTGGATTTGCCTTTCGCCCAAAAAGTTTAAAGCGCCGCTGCAGGAAGTAATTAATGCTGCTCACGAATTAAAAGTGGTAATCTTTAATGTATCAGATTTTACCTGGGCAGAAAAATATGCCGCCCGGGTAAATAAGGATTGTAAACTATACCTGCAACCGGAATGGGATAAGGCATCTGTAGTAACTCCATTAATTATTGATTATGTAAAACAAAATCCTAAGTGGCGCATCTCTTTGCAGATACATAAATACATTAATGTTCCCTGAGTTTTAAAACTTTATTTATAGTCATTTGTCTAAAGTTATTAGTCATTTGCAAACTACATTTGTTTATTAAAATTCCTAATCCGTAATTACTATCACTTTAACAGTATTGAAATATTTTAAACCTCATTTCGTTTTATCTTCATTTTGAAATATTCATACATGATACAACAAAAAACAATTCTGCCTTATATATTTTTTTTATTCTTCATAATACCTGCTTGTGTTTGTGCCCAATGGTACGATCCCGAAAAAGTAAATAAAAAAGCAGCAGAAATTTATGGTTATGCATACGAAGAAGCTCAGCAGGGAAAATATGCTGCAGCAATTATTAAATTAAATGATGCACTTAAAGCAGATGCAAAGTTTGTAGATGTATATCTCTCCCGTGCAGGAATAAATGCCAACCTTAAAAACTACACTGCCTCGGTAACCGATTTTGAAACCGCTATCGTTATGGATTCTGTATATTCCAAAACATACCTGCTGCCCTACTCTATTTCCCTGGCAGGTACAGGACAGTTTGAAAAAGCTTTAAAAACCGTAAACAGTTTTTTACTTACACCCCGGCTAAATGAACAAAGTATAAAAGCTGGCAACTACAGAAAAAGCACTTATGAACTCGGCGTAGCTTATAAAAATAAATTGAAAGAAAAAGGTAATGCAACTTCGTATGTATTTGCTCCACAAAATTTAGGAGAAAATATTAATACCACAGCGCTGGAATATTTTCCTTCGTTTACCATTGATGGAAAAAAAATGATTTTTACCAGAAGGGTAAACAACGATGAAGATTTTTATGAAAGCAATTTAATAAATGGCAACTGGGATAAGGCACAGGCTGTAGGTGGAAAAATAAATACCAACCTTAATGAAGGTGCGCAGAATATTTCGCAGGATGGTGAATGGCTCATATTTACAGGCTGTAATTATCCGGAAGGCGAAGGCAGTTGCGACCTTTATATTGCATACAAAACAAAAACAGGCCAATGGACAGAACCGGAAAATATTGGCAGGGCAATTAATACGGAATTTTGGGAATCAT
>JAYVGA010000417.1:0-7586 GCA_043772635.1 Chitinophagaceae bacterium | reverse complement strand
CCTGTCGTCTTCTTATTGTAGTTCAACCAGACCGTGAGGGTGGTGCCCGTGATTTGGTGAAATTTTATATACGTACAAATTCAAAATCTCCCTTCTGGTATCCAATGTAAACTTATGGGTAACTGATAAGGCAATGCCGAATAAAAAAAATAAATGATGAAAAACTGCATGGTTTATCAATCCACCCTATGATTTCTTTTAAAGTGGATAAAGATTTATTTATTGTGCTTTTATCAATATTAAAAAATTAAAGATGAAAACAAAACAACTCATTATTCTGCTGATATTACTATGCCTGCATAAAATAATCTATGCACAGCAAAATGTTGGTATTGGCACCGCCACTCCTGCTGCAAGCGCATTGCTCGATATAAAAAGCAGCAATAAAGGATTGCTGGTTCCAAGGGTTAATCTTGTTTCTGAAACAGATGTTGTTACTATTGTTAACCCGGCTGCATCCTTATTAATTTACAATAACAATACCAGCCTGCCTGAGGGAGAAGGTCACTATTTCTGGAATGGAACAAAGTGGAGCAAATTTGCCACACGAAGCAATCTCGCCAACCTTGCCTGGGGTATTACCGGCAATACAGGAACAAATGCAAATACCGATTTTATTGGTACCATTGATGACAGACCATTAATATTCAAAACAAACAATATTGAATCCGGAAGAATAGATGCAATCCCCAACAATGTTTTTTTTGGAAGAGGTGCAGGCAAGTTATCAACTGGTGCAAACAACAGTTTTTTTGGGCATCAATCGGGTAGTGCAAATTCTGTAGGTATCCAGAATACCGCTATCGGTGCGTTTAGTCTTGAAAATAATACTTCAGGTATTAATAATGTAGCAGTGGGATTGAGTACTTTAAAAAATAGTGTAACCGGTAATCAAAATACTGCTGTGGGAGCAAGGGCATTATTTTCTTTAAATAATTCTGGTGGCGATAATACAGCGATAGGTTATGAAGCCGGAAAAGATTTAATGGGAGTAGATAATACTTTAATAGGAGCAGGTGCAAAAGCAGTTAATTCCGGAGGCGGCATTATTGTAAACAGTACGGTAATAGGAGAAGCTGCGGAAGTGTCTGCTGATGAAACCATGTCTTTTGGCAATGGGTTTGTTAAACACTGGGTATTTGCTATACCCGAGGTAACAGGAGTACAACATGCATTAGAGGTTGGCTCCGCTGTTACAAATGGCAACGGTGCTTATCTTTCTATTGGCGGCACATGGACCAACGCATCTGATGTAAATAAAAAAGAAGATTTTGTTCCTCTTAATTACACTGATCTTCTGAAAAAAATTTCTTCTCTGTCCATTACCAGGTGGAAATATAAAGGTTCAGAAGAATACCATATCGGTCCCACTTCGCAGGATTTTTATGCATTATTTAGTTTAGGGGTTGATGATAAAGGCATTAGTACTATAGACCCCGCAGGTATAGCACTGGCAGCTATACAGGAACAGCAAAGAATAATTGATAAACAAAACGAACAGATAAATCAATTGCAAAAAATAGTGAAAGAAATTAAAAAAGAAATGGCTATGATGTTACAGTTGATGGCACCAGAAAAAGATTTTTGATTGGTGCAATTAATTATGCAAGGGATAGCGGGAAGGTGGTTTTTGTAAAAGTAAATTAAATTGTTGCGGGTAAAATTATTATCAAATTCATTTAATAATTAATCAAATCTTAAAAAATGAAAACTATTTTTTTCTGTGCGTTGATGATACTAACTGTTGCTTTATTAAACATCTCCTGTAAAAATAAAAATGATAAAGGACCCGTAAAATCTTTTACCGCCGGTAAAAACCGTTTTACTATTATGGTAGACGGAAGTATAAGAGAATATTATGTTCATGTACCCGCAGGTTACAAAGCAACCACTGCCTTTCCCGTTGTTTTTATGTTGCACGGTTCGGGCGGCAATGGCGAAAAGTTTTATAATATTTCCGGTTGGAAAGAAGTGGGCGAAACGGAAAATATACTCACCGTTTTTCCTTCATCTGCACAATACTCCTGCGTTTTTGATGATGGCATACAAAAACCCAATGCAGAAAAATGGAACAGTTACGATTTAGAACTTTGTGGTGGCGAAACAGCAAAGGATGATGTAAAATTTTTATCGCAGGTTATTGATGAAGTAAAACAAAAATATGCTGCAGATGAAAAACGGATTTACATCGTTGGTTTTTCCAATGGCGGAGAGATGGCATCAAGAACCGCCATTGAGTTATCCAATAAAATTGCGGCGGTAGTGGCAGCTGCGGGTGCACTACCAACAGATACCAATTTTGTTCCGCTAAGAAAATTGCCTGTGTTATTACAGGCCGGCAATGCTGATGAAAAACTCCTTGCAAAATTGGGTACTGCTAATCCGTTGCCTATGGATTTTGATAAATTGTTTACTGATTTTCCTGCTGTGCAGGAAGTGGCAAATACTTTTATAACCGCATTTGCACTTAACCCGGTTTTTACTAAAGCCGGAGACAGCAATACCTTTATTTATGCAGACTATGGAGGCATTTCCGGTGCAAAAGAAAATACATTTCGGTTTATGCTGGTAAAGGGGCTTGGTCATAATTATCCCAATGGTAAAAACCACGCACTTAAAGGAGCGGAAATACACTGGGCCTGGATGAAAAATTTCGGAATACACTAAGTATATTAACTACCGCTGGTATATTTTTCTTAACTAATATTAATAAAAATATATTTCATGCAATAAAAACAAAAGAACACAGTTAATATATTATCCATCCAAATAATCTACCTGACATTTTACATGTTAGCTGCACTTTTTCTTTTAATTGAAATTAAATTTTTAAAATTTAATCACAAAACAATTACAAAGAAGGTCTAAAGACAAAAATCCAATTTTTCGTCAGTATTATCATGCAGTCTCTTTTTTTTAATTTAAAAATATCTATTATGAAAAACATCATCCTGTTCCTTTTGCTTGCAATGAGTTTATCCGCATCTGCCCATACCACACCGGTAAAAAAGGCGCTTACCTTTTCAGAACAAAGTTTCGCTACTCCGGCATTTAGTTTTATCCGTGGGCACAAACAGGGCAGGCACGGCTACGCATTGCAATGGAGTATGACTACAAACAGCGGCATTACTCATTTTCAAATTCAAAGTACTTACGAAGATCCTATGGATGTAAATTCTAACTGGACAAATGAAGGATTTTTAAATAATGCCAATGCAAATATTATAAGGTTTATCCACCAGGGCCCATTACCGGGTATTATAAGTTACAGAATAATAGCGGTGCTTAATAATGGAGGAGGAAATGTTGTATCCGAAATATTTATGACCGTTATTGACTAACGAAGCCCGTTATAATTTTTTTTAACACTAACAAGCAATATCTATGAAAAAAATTTTACCGATATTTTTGATGCTGTTATATTGCTCTGCAGCATCTGCACAAATAACCACAGCAGTTGTAAAAGCAAATTTTGGTGTGGAAGCAGACCTGAGTTCTAATTTTTTTAATAATATAACTCAACCGGCAGTAGATGATTGGTTTGGCAATGGCTATGCAGGTACCGGAAAAGGAATAATAGATACTACCGGGGCTGCAGCTATTGTAGCAGGATATATTTCTAACCCTGCATCCCGCAAGTTAGCGTTTGAAAAACGCATGGGGTATCCGGCATACAGTGTGGTAAACAACAGGATTTTATTAGATGCTGTATTTTACCGGGATTATCATGGTAAAGATTCTACTGTATTCGCTATTGGATCTAATAAAAATGGCTTTAGTCCTGCTAACTGGACCAGCCCGGGGGCACAATCTATTCCTGATAAAAATGATATCCTGGAAGCTATGATTCATGTGAGAAGAGCGGGCCCAAGTGTAACAGATTCTTTATGGTTATTTTCCGGTTTGTCTATAGAAAATGTTACCGGAAACAGGTTTTTTGATTTTGAGTTATACCAATCTGATATTTCTTTTGATAAAGCCACTGGTACCTTTAGCGGGTATGGCCCCGATGCAGGCCACACATCATTTCAGTTTGATGCGGCAGGAAAAATAACTAAACCGGGTGATATTATTTTTACTGCAGAGTTTAGCAGCAGTTCGCTCACATTGGTAGAGGCAAGAATATGGGTAAAAAAATCAATGCTGCTTACCACGCCTGCTTCTTTTATTTGGGGCGGTCAGTTTGATGGAGATGGTGCCGGAGCCACTTATGGCTATGCCAATATTCGTCCTAAAACAGCAGGAAATTTTTATACCGGTTTGCAAAGTACTGTAGCCGCCACATCTGCAGGAGCTTTTAAAGTAGTAAGAGATGATGAGAGTGTAGTTACCACTTATATCCCCCGGCAGTTTATGGAGTTTTCTGTAAATCTTACTAAGCTGGGTATTGAACCAACTAATTTTACTGCCAATCCCTGTGGCTCTGCATTTATAAGGGTGCTGGTTAAAACCAGGTCATCTACTTCATTTACAGCAGAGCTTAAAGATTTTGTAGCGCCGTTTAAATTTTTTAATTATCCCAAGGTAGAAGCAAATACTTATCTAACCTATTTCTGTGGCTCTATGCCCAATGTTGTACTTAATGTAACCAATGCAAATCCTTCATCTGTTTATTTGTGGACCAGCCCTACAGGAAATATTACAGGGTCTAACACAGGGCCATCAATAACAGTAAATGCACCCGGTGTTTATTATGTGCACCAACAGTTAAATGCGCAATGCCCTTCTTACTCTACCGATTCTATTACTATTTTATATGCCCCGGTATGTGCTGTACTTGATGTGAATATTACAAAGCTGCAGGCCGCAGTTTCCGGGGCTGATAATGTTATTAAATGGCAGGCCGGTAACAATGAACTTGCAGCCAGGTACGAAATAGAATACAGTACCAATAACCGTAGTTTTATGCCCTTAGGAAATATTGACCCTGCTGGCATAACCGGAGAAGCGGGTTACGAATTCAGGCATCCATCCAATTTAATTGCCGATGCAGTTATTTATTACAGGATAAGGGTTGTGGGTAAAAATGGTATTACTAAATTTAGTAACACCGCTGTTATACGTAAAGCAAATTCAGGCAAAAAAGATGCACTGGTTTTTCCCAATCCTACAAATGGTTTGTTGTGGCTAAGTTTTAAATCTGCCAAAAAAGAAATAGCGGAAGTGATGATAATGGATAACTATGGCAACAGGATTATTGCTGCTGCACTACCATTAAATGCGGGAGAAAATCTTGTAAAACTTCCGGAGTTATTTGGTAAAGCACAGGGAACCTACCTGGTAAGAATTAAAACTTCCACCGGTTTTATCACACAAAAAATTATTTTAAAAAATTAATTTAAAAATTGTTTGGCAGCGTAATAAAAGATATTGCATTTAATTATTTAAAAAAAAATTGACAAACCAAAAAAAAGAATGATCAAAAAAAATCCCGGATTTTATCCGGGTTTTTTTTTATAAAAGCTGAGATTAAAAGAATAATAGCAGTTATCTATCTGGATTCATTATTTAAAAGAAGAAACTGAAGTTTGTACAATTAATTACATCCTGAAATGCCTGCATTAACCACTCCGGCTGCGCCGGGTGCAAATGTTACACCCGGCCCAAAAGTAATACTGGTACCTGCCGCATAATAGGCCTGTGAACTTCCTGTATGAGAAACAGTGGCACTGGCACCTGTTGTTACATTGTTTTTTGCGGTGTACAATCTTACTGCATTGGTGCTGGCACTCACCGTTGCAAGAACAAGATTATCTTCTGCCGCTCTTGAAAATATGGGACTGGCAGGATCGTTGATGGTTGCATGCATTCTTGTTCGCTGGTTAGCAGTAACGGCAGATGATGTAGATGAAATGCATTCCCATGGCTGATAACTCATAATATTTATTGTGGAAGGATTAAAGAGTAAGTCGGCGCAAACATCCCTTCTTGTACCATTGTAGTTACAACTGGTACTGCTGGTATTATCCTGCGAGTCTGCGTAGTCTGCGGGTGTATCGCAGCAAAGGTCTCCATCCACAGGGCAATCATAGCAGGAACTGCCGGAGTTTCTTGTAACATTTTCCTGGCCAAAATTATTTTCAAAAGTGTGGTACAACCCCAGGCAATGGCCCATTTCATGCCCAAAAATAGAATGCACTGTTGTGGATGTTGCAGCCCACCTGGCTACGCTTAAAAAGTTATTAGGAATACCATAAGCTTTGCCGCTGCTTCCATTATTATTTAGATAATTGTAATGCACAAAAATGGTGATAGCTCCATTTACATCCAGGTTGTTATTTCTGATATAATCAGGATATACGTTTTCCAGGTTGGCACTTACATTAAAATTATTGAGATAGCTGTCGTTTACAAAATCTATCCCGGCCAATTGAAAGCAAATATTATGGGGGCTGTATTGCACTTTCATTTCTTCAAAATTTTGCAGGGCTTCTGCCATGGTACAGCCCGGCAGTGTGCCGTTATCTTCTCTTGCAATTCTAATAAATATCCGAATATTATATGGAGCAGTAAAATTATCAATGCCAGGATCTATGCCTTTTTGTGCCAGCCTTTGTGTAAGAAACTCTTGTGCATTGCGCATATAATAACCAGTGTCGCTGGCCTTTGTTTCACATTTTGCATATCTAAATGGCAAGTTGGTTTCCTGTGCATTAACCAGGCTTACTTCAAAAAAAAATAATATTATTATCCATAATTTTTTCATTGGTTACATTTAAAATTTGTAATTCGTATATCAACCTTCCCCGGCTTCAATAAACTAATGGTAAACATAAATTAATTACACCCTCCCGGAAAAGCAGTAGGGCCGCAACCACCAATTTTTGCATGAAAGTAACTACCAGGTTGCGCATTAAAACCTGGGGTAAATGTTATACTGCTGCCAGCATGAAAAACCCCGTTAGCTCCATTTTGAAAAAGCACATTATTGCTGTTTGTAATAATTGTTGACGATGCCATGTAAATTTTAAAAGCATCATTAACAATAGTGCTATTGGGAACAGTAATGCTGCTGCTTGTACAGGCATTGCTGTTAGTAGTAACCCATGTATCGCTATCCTCCATATAATGTTTAGAAATAGAATTGATAACAGGTACATAATGTGTCGCAGCATTTCTAGCCATAAAGCCACCATTTACAGTTATTGCAATATTGGCCGGATCGTTGGGATGCCTCACTTCAAAGTGTAAATGCCTTCCGGTGGCAGCTCCTATATCACATTCATAACCCAAAAATGTACCTGCACAAATTGTATCCCCTACCGCTATACCCGCTGTTACAGAAACGCTGTATTGTTTCATGTGTGTGTATTTTGTCCACTCGCCATTAGCGTGTTCTATCCATACATAATTGTTATCATCGGAGCAATCTTTGCAGGAGGTGTTATGATTATCAACCACCCGCCTTACTATGCCTGGTGCAGCAGCTACAATTCTATAAATACTACAACCGGCACCTTGCAACGTTCCATTTAAATCATATCTGCCAGTTACATCTGCATCGGGGCTGGTGTGTGTAAAATGATCTCTCCCCACAAGCATAACAGTACCATTATCATAGGGCAATCTATATATATTACGGGATA
>JAYVGA010000416.1:0-10539 GCA_043772635.1 Chitinophagaceae bacterium | reverse complement strand
TTATTATAAAAAGAACCGCCACTCACCATATCATCCAGGCCATCGCCATTAATATCAGCAACAGCAAGGGCCGGCCCATATTCCGAAAATTTATGCGGCAGCAATCTTTGTATATCAAAGTCTATAAAATCACTATCGCTGTGCATGTAGTTTATGTTTACCGAACGGGTAATTTCGCTAAATAAAGAATTGCTGTTAATTACATCAGCAGCATAATTACTTTGCAACCCAGCGTCTTTCAAATTTACAGTCAGCGTTTGATTGGTTTTTACATTTTGCAGGAGTTGCTGTTTTCCACCAGGCCATTTAATTATTACAGAATCTACTGCCTCCAGTTTACCTAAACCAAAATGCGCTGTATTTTGCATGGTTGATAAATAACCTCTGTATGGCGTATTTTCATACACCTGTATTTTTCCTTTATCGTAATGCAATTCTATAATAGCACCTAACCCATTTTTATTTAAGCTGTCGCCTTTACAATTTACATTGAGAAAATGATTTTCTTTTTTGCTGCTGTTATTCTGATACAAAAAAGCTTCATCGTTAATATTATTTATCACCACATCCATATCGCCGTCATTATCCAAATCGGCCCAGGCAGCGCCGTTACTAAAGGAAGGTATTTCAAAACCCCAATCATCAGTTACATTATTAAAAGTAAGATTGCCATTATTTTTGTAGGCATAGTTGACAATTTTTACGCTGGGTATTTCATCCAGCATATCTCTTTTAGATGAAAGATTCATTGCCTTCATCCTGAAAGAAATAAAATCGTGGTCGGTAATATCTTTAGGAAATCCATTGGTAATAATGATGTCACGGTAACCATCATTATCAAAGTCGGCAACCAAAGGTGTCCAGCTCCAGTCTGTTTCTGCAATGCCAGATAAATAACCTGCATCACTAAATACAGGATGCCCAATACTATCATTTTGCAAAAGAGATGGCCCCTGGTTTATTTGTAAAACATTACGCACATATTGATACTGGTAGCCATAAATATCGCTGAGCTGAAAATTTTGATAGCTGATGGGATTAAGCATCATTTTTTTTCTATAATTATCTTCAGGGTTCATGTCTAATTCTACCACATCGGCCAGGCCATCATTATTAATATCAATTACATCCTGCCCCATAGCATTTGCTGCTGTATGTTTAAAATATTCTTTTGCCCTGTCTGTAAAAGTCCCGTTTTTATTATTGATGTAAAGGATATTGTTGGGAATAAAATCGTTGGTAATATAAATGTCTTTCCAGCCATCGTTATTAATATCGCAAATATTTATACCATGGCCATAGCCTTCAATGGTTACTCCTGCCACAGTGGAAACATCAGTAAATACAGGGTGCTTCAAAGTATCATTCCAGTCGTTTCTAAAAAGTTTATCGGTATTGGGATGTTCCCTGTTTATTAAAATAGGCCTGAATTTATTTGGGAATTCATTTTTGCTGATGTGGTTTATTACAAGATACATATCCAGGTCGCCATCATTATCATAATCAAAAAAAGCCGCCATGGTGGAATATGACGAATCGTTTAAACCATATTCGGCAGCCATATTTTTAAAAAGGGGTACTCCCTTTTCATTCACTCCTTTATTAATATACAAAAGGTTTTGTCTTTTTTTTGCATCGGATAAAATTGTAGCACTCACATAAATATCCTGTAAGCCATCGTTATTAATATCAACAATACTTACCCCACGGCTCCATTTACCGTCTCCGCCAACGCCGGCTGCATCAGTAATATCTTCAAATTTCAGATATCCTTTGTTGATGTATAATTTATTGGGTACTGTGTTTCCGGTAAAATAAATATCCTGCAATCCGTCGTTATTAAAATCGGCAATGCCCACGCCCCCGCCATTGTAAATATTTTCTATGTCTAAAACATTTACAGAGTCGTTATCTTCTATTTTATTATTGAAATGTATGCCCGATTGAGCAGCATCTATTTTACTGAACATCTTTTTTTTACTACAGCTTACAGCAATAAAAAATAGTGCAGTAATGAAGAAGTATCTAATCATAATTAAAAATACGTTTCAAAGTTTATAAAACTGTTGAAATAAAAAATTGCTTTTGGATTGGTGAAATTTTGCTTCGGTCAGACGGAGACCGTCAGACCGGGAATGGCTAAAACAACAACAGCTTAAAAAAGAAAGAACCATCTAAATTGATGGTTCTTTCTTTTGATTTCAATAATATTGACTTGCTTATTTTTTTAAAAAAAATTAATTAATAACCGTTGTTTTGTGTTAAAGCAGGTACAGTTGAAATTGCTGCAGAAGGTATAGGATAAACTTCATGCTTACCGGCAGTAAATACAGAACCAGCCAGTGTTGTAGGCCGTCTTACAGCTTCAACAGTTAAATAAGCATTTAAATCGGTGGCAGCTATTCCCCAACGTACCAAATCAAAAAAGCGGTGTCCTTCCATACCCAATTCCAGTTTTCTTTCAAAACGAACTGCTTTACGGCCAGCAGCCTGATCTGCAAAGGCTATGTACTGCCCTACGTTGTAAGTGGCATAGGTTGCAGCAGATGCTGCTATGGCATACGGAGCTGCATTAGATGGTGCAAAAGCGGCAGCACGTGCCCTTACCAGGTTTACATAGTCTTTAGCAGTAGTGAGGCTGCCCACTTCTACCTCAGCTTCTGCAGCCATTAATAATACGTCTGCAAAGCGCATAATGGTATAGTTTAAGGAATTGGAACTAAATCCCCAACCTACCTTACCACCTGTAGAATTTTCTTCAGATTTAAAAAAAGTATTCTTTTTGGGGCTGTAAGGGCCGCCATAGGTAACGTCTCGTATCCAGTCTCTGCCGGGGTGGGTACCCCAATCATGATATGGAACTTCTCTTCTTCCTACCGTCCAGTCTAACCGGGGATCGAGGTTACCTGCATAAGGTACAAACCCTGTTTGGTTTGATAAAAATGCTTCGTCATGTGTTACATTACTTGCATTATAAGTATCTGGCATAGGTAAGCCACCTGCATCTGTTTTAAATGCATTTACAAAACCCTGGGCAGGCTGAAAAAATCCACAGCAACCGCCGGGTTTGCTTCCACCACCATGAGGGTAGTTTAAAATATTATCATAATTACCATTGGTAGTAGAACCATCACCATATGATGCCTGAACAGAAAATATTGTTTCTGCGTTATTTTCTTTGCTTACCCTGAAATTATCCTGGTAATTGGGCATTAAAGCATATTTAACTCCCTGTGCATTTTTACCACTTGCAATAATAGTTGTAAATAATGCTTTTGCTTCGGCAAACTTTTTTTGAAACATATACGCTTTTGCTAAAAAGCAGCCCGCAGCCCATTTGTTTACGCTACCCTTGTATTGCTTTACTTCATCTAGGTTGTCATAAGCAAATTTTAAATCTGCTTCAATTTGCGGCCATATGGCAACTGTATTAGTAGCACCTGCAAAGTCCGTTGTAGCTTCATCTATATAAGGCACTTTACCCCACATTTTTGTTGCCTCAAAATGATGGTGTGCTCTTATAAATCTTGCTTCGCCTTCAACCTGTTTCTTTTCTGCAGCGGTCATATCGGCAGCATTTGCCATTATTTTTAATACCGTGTTGGCTTGGCCAATACCATCATAACTGGCATTCCATTTATCTCTAAGCAAAGGGCTTGAAGAAGTTAATTCAAACCGCATTACAGGGTTATCGTCTGTTCTGTCTGCCAGTTCGGTACCTTTATAAGCATCTGCACCAGCCATACTGCCCCACTCCCAGTTGCTGGCACCTGTAGAAATAGTTCCCTCCGGTCCATCTAATGTTGCATAAGCATTTATCAATAGGCCATTAACACCTTTTTTACTGGCCAGCTGGCTTTCATCATATACACCCTTTAAAGGCGGATTTAGTAACTTTTTACATGAAATAATACCAATTAACCCAAAAGCAATAAGTATTGATAGGTAAATTATTTTTTTATTTTTCATCATTGTTGTTTTTTAATAATTAAAAAGTAACGTTTAACCCAAATAAAAACTGTTTTGGATTAGGAAAACCACTCTGGTCAATACCAAGTATATAATCTTGAGCACTTCCTGCATTTCTTGGTGCTCGCAGAATACTCAAATCCGGGTCAGCACCCGTATATTTTGTAATAGTAAACAGGTTTTGCGCCTGTACGTACATTCTTATTTTTTGAATTTTAATTTTGCCCAAAACATTACCAGATATTGTATAACCCAACTGAACATTTTTAGCCCTTAAATAAGAACCTTTTTCAACATAATAGGAATTAGACTCACCTGTAACAAAGTTACCTGGTACCACAAAGCCATCCTGGAGCAAAGGCAATTTTGCATTTGTATTGCTCGGTGTCCAGCTATCATACAATACCCTGTCGCTTACACCGCCAACAAAGCCCCTCATATCTGTGTACCATTTGGTATAGTTATATAAATCGTTGCCATAGTTCCAAAAAAGAAAAGCACTGAAGTCAAAGTTTTTATAATCAAGGCCTATGTTTAAACCCATTTGTAATTTAGGGTGAGGACTGCCAATTACACCAGCATCTAAATTATTAATGTTACCGTCGCCATTTAGGTCTTTATATTTCCAGGTACCAATTTTTCCAGGCTGCCCTGCCAATTTTGGTCCACTTGTTACGTCGGCAGCATTATTATAAAAACCATCTATCTGGTAACCCCAATAGGTGGAAATGGGCAACCCTTTGTCAATTTTTATTGCATTTGAAAACCTGTCTAATCCATAAAAATTAGCCGTACCTGCTTTATTTAATTTAGTAAGTTCATTTTTATAGTGCGAAACATTTACCTGCACATCATAGTTAAGATCGCCTGTAATTTTTCCCTTGTTTGTTACTGAAAATTCAAAACCAGTGTTACGCATAGTACCAATGTTTTCATTTGGCTGGTCACGTAGTGGCTCAGTTAAAGGTCGGTTCCTTGGAATAAACAAATCTTTAGTATCGTTTTTAAAGAGGTTAAAATCAAATACCCATTTGCCATTAAATAAGGATAAATCGAACCCAATGTTTTTAGAAATGGTATTTTCCCATTTTGCAGAATCATTGCCTAATGTAAAAGCTCTATATCCCAATAAAGCAGAAGTGTTGGTACCATTAAGGTCATAATTACCAAAACCAGGACCAGTTCTAAATGTGCTAAATGCATTAAATACACCTGAATTGGAAATAGAGCCCACGCTGCCATATCCGGCCCTCAATTTTAAATCAGAAATCCAGGTATATTGTTTCATAAATTCTTCTTCTGATACCCTCCAGCCTACAGCTACAGAAGGAAAATACCCAACCCCCGCGTTTTTACCAAATACTGAAGATGCATCCCTTCTTACAGTGGCGTTAAGCAGGTAACGATTGTTATATGCATAATCAACACGGCCAAATTGTGAGAATATTCCAACGGTACTTTCTGGAGCTACGCCACGATTTACATCTCTGTCGCCAGCTGCTGTACCTGCATTTTGAAGGGAAATAAAATCAGCATTATCCAGGTCGAAGTTTTGTCCAAAAGCATTGCTTTGTTTAAAATACCTCTTTATAGCTTCGGTACCTACCTGCACTTTTACATCATGCTTATCTGCAAACGTTTTTTGAAAAGTAAGCAGGTTGGTCCATGTCCAGTCAATAGCATTGTTATACCATTCTGTTAACTGTGTACTTCCCTGGTTTTCAGACCGTTCGTAGCTTTTTCTTGATATGTCCTTTACAAAGTTGTTAAACATATCTGCTCCAAAAGTGGTTTTCAGTGTCAGCCATTTTACGGGTTGGATTTCGGCAAATACGTTTCCAAATAATCGGGTGGTGAGGTTTTTATCGTCTTGATCTCTTTCTAAAACTGCGATTGCGCTGGAAGCATTTCCAGACTGCCCAACACCATTTCCTCCAAAACCACCCTTTATATCATACACAGGTATATAAGGTACCATGCGATATGCCCAACTCCAGGCACCACCTTCACCCCTTTGCTCTCCACCCCTTGTTGTTTGATAACTAACCTGTGCATTTTCACCTACTCTAAGCCAATTAGTTGCTTTAAAGGATGAGTTGAAACGCACCAGGTATCTGTTGAAATTAGTTAACTTAATTGTACCCTTCTGATCAAAGTAATTTACACCTAAAGAATAGGTAGCTCTATCTGTGCCGCCAGAAGCAGTTATCTGATGGCTTTGAATAAAACCCTTTTGCAAAGCTTCGTCAAACCAGTTGGTGCCCTGTGGGCTTGTTTTCATTATTTGATATAATGGGCTTAGTGAATATAATGATTCGTTAGCTTTCGGGTCACTTGCAGAAACACCACCTTTAAAAGCACTGCTTACTACTATAAAATCTGGTACGCTGTAATTGGCCTGTGCACCAAAAACAGGGTGCGTACCGCCATTGCTTCTTCTTAGGTATTCCATGTATTCCTGATTGTCAAGCATTTTTGGCCGCATGCTTTGAGTCACATTTTGTGTACCTAAAAAAGTTTCGTAAGTAACCTGGGCTCTGCCAGCTTTACCCTGCTTAGTAGTAATAATTACTACACCATTTGCAGCCCGTGTACCATAAATTGCTGTTGCAGCACCATCTTTTAACACCTGCATACTTTCAACATCCTGGGGGTTAATGATAGAAGCATCCGAGGTTGGCACTCCGTCTATAATATATAAAGGCTCGTTATTACCACCAGACTGAAAGCCACGAATGCGTATAATTGCTGGTGAGCCCGGTGCACCCGTACCACTCACGGTAACACCAGTGGCCCTGCCCTGTAACTGTGCACCAAGGTTAGCAGAGGGAGTAGATTTTAAACCTTCCATATCTACTACTGCAACCGCACCGATGATATCTTTTTTGCGCTGTGTGGAGTAACCGGTTACTACTACCTCATTAAGGCTGCCCGATCTTGTCTTTAGAGCAGCAGTAACGGTAGAAGTGTTGCTAACATTTACCTGTACTTCTTCAAAATCAACATTAGAAATAACAAGAATGTTTTTTCCGGAAGGAACTGAGATAGAAAATGAACCGTCGGTTCCGGTAGCAGTAGCCGTTGTTGTACCTTTTACTACAACGGTAGCACCAACAAGGGGTTGGTTGTCTGCTGAATTTGTAACTTTACCCGTTACGGTTTTTTGAGAAAATGCTGTTGTACTTAGTAACATGAAAGATAGTAGTAAAGGCAATAGCTTTCCTTTACTGAGCAGTAGTTTTTTTTTCATAATAGCAAAACAATTAGAATTGGTTAAAAAAAATGATACCCGTTTTTAACCCGGAGGTTAAAGTTTAAGGGAACGAAATGCATCATTAAATCCTATATTTTTTTGAGATAATTTTTAATGCATCTATTAAAAAAAACAAATCAGCAATTACAGCAATTTTTAAAATAAACGGTCTTACCCATTTCAAAAAAATAATATAAGGTTAATATAAAATAAAATTACATCGTAATTCGAGTTTAGGAATTGGATAAAGTAAAATTTATTTGGATAAATGAAACATTGTATAGAACTTTCTCCTCAAAGAATAACTCTCTTACTATATTAAAATTTATATCAAAAATAAAAAGTTCAGGAAAAGAAAAACCTGTTTAAAAAATATCCCCACTGCTCATGCCAAGTATAAAAAATAAACCTGTTAGTTATGGCCTTTATGGAGAAGATGATTTTTTATTACCCGATTTTATGCATTGCGAAACTATTGCATACCGCACTAAAATGCACCACAGTACCATTAAAGAACACCTGCACACTTCATTGTTCCAGATTTTTTTTATTGAGGAAGGCAAGCTGGATTTTGTAATTGAAAACACAAGGCGCCTGGTAGAAGGCCCGGCAATAGTTACCATTCCTGAAAATACGCTGCATGGATTAAAAGCCGGAAAACAGGTAAAGGGCAAAGTGCTCACTCTTTCTACATCTTTTCTTGAAAAATTTTTCATTAACTCACCACAGGCCCTGATGAAACTGAGCAGTACCCAGATTGTTAAAGAATTTGAAAAAAAGAATGCCTTTGCAGCCACCAGCTTTTTTGCAGATAATTTATATCATGAAATGACCGAAGATTTGCCTGAGAAAAAAATGGTATTGCAATGTTATTTTAACCTGTTGCTGAGCTTAACTTACCGGTTGCTGTTGAAAAAATCAGAAAAACTAAGTACGCCTGACAACAGGAATACCCGTTACTTCAGAACTTTCCAAAAAAGTGTGAGGCAATCTTATACTCCCATGAAATCAATAAAAGATTATGCTGCTGAATTGAATATTACGAGTGTTCACCTTAACCGTATTTGCCAGGCTACGGTAGGTAAACCTGCATTGCATATAGTAAATGATTTTTTGGTACTGGAAGCAGAAAAATTTTTAATCCATACAGATTTACATATTTCTGAAATTGCCTACCGGCTTAATTTTGAAGACCCGGCTTATTTTTCCAGGTTCTTTAAAAAGTATGCAGGGTTATCGCCTAAACAATTTAGAGAAAAAGGTTAATCATCTTTTGATTTATATTCCAAATAAATTGATATTAATAAACTCATTTCTGAATTTTCCTTCCGGATCATGTTTTGCCATTAATGATTTAAACTCATTTAATGTTTCTATTGTTGATTGCAACACTGATGGTTTCATTGTAAATACTTTTCCCCAATGCGGCCTTGCATTGTAAGGAGCCAGCGCTTCTTCTATAAATGGCAGAACAGCATTTACTGCTTCTACTTCCAGTTTCCAGGTAAAATGAAATGCTACACATGCTTTTTTATAAAACGGGCTCATCAATAAATCATCAGCAGCAATTGCCCTTACTTCTGTAATCATTAAGTGCGGTGATACTTTTTCATGTAGTTTTTCTATGGCCATAAATCCCTGGTAGGCATTTTGGAAAGGAATAAAAAATTCTGATTGCAATTCCTTACCGCTGCTGGGAGTAAAACCCATTTTAAAATGCGGCATCCTTTCGTACCATGTGCCTTCAACACCCATTTGTTCTGTACAATTAATTGCATCAAGGGCTTCAATAGGATGCAAATTTTTTATAGCCAGTGTTGCGCCATAAAAAGTTGGTGCGATAGTTTTCAAATCATCCGATTTACTTTTAATCCAAACTTCACTTACATTTTTATTTTTCCAGTCGGTAAATAAACTTACGCTGTACCCGGCCGACATTATTGCTTCAAAATTTTTCTCCAATTCTGCCATTGGTAAATTCTGATACACAATTTGCTTCATCTTAAAGGTTGGCTGCAGGCCTAGCGTGAGTTTTGTTACAATACCTAAGGCCCCCAGGTTTACTACTGCTCCCAAAAATTCATCCCCATCTTTATCTTTGGTAAGATGCATCAACTCTCCTTTACCATTTACAAATTCAATGGCAACCACTGCAGTAGCTAAGCTTCCATTTTTTATACCTGAGCCATGCGTAGAAGTAGCACATGCACCTGCAACAGAAATGTGCGGCAGCGAAGCAAGATTATGCAGGGCATAACCATTATCATCTAAATATTTGCAAAATTCGCCGTACTTAATTCCTGCTTCTACAGTAACCGTATTATTTATTTTATCTAACGCAACCACTTTATTAAATGCCGACGAGGAAATTTGATTTTGATCACTGTCTGCAATTTTATTAAAGCAATGCGTAGTGCCTAAGCCTCTTATTTTTTTAACTTTTTTATAAGCTCCTGTAATTCGGTAATAGTTTTTGGAGTAAATAAATTACCGGTACTGTATGTCAGGTTACCAGCCCAGTTGGTCCGTAGCATAGGGTTTGATTTACATGAAAATAATTGTGGCATACTTGCACCTGCAGTTAATACAGCTGCTGTTTTGATGAAAGTTCTTTTATTCATGAGTAGTAGTTTTTATTTTTTTAATCTTCCTCAACAATCTTCACCCCCCAGGCTTCTAATTCCAAAACACTTTTGCTTAAAATGTTTTTATTTGAAATTAATTCAACACCACTTTTATTGGAATATGAAATTTGCTTAGCCGCATTTGAATAATTAAAATAGTAGCGAATAGTTTTGCCCTGCATATTTACGCCACTTTTTGTAATAATTGGAAAATATAATTGCTGTTCTTCATTCCAACAATTTGCCTTTTGCAAAACATCTTTTAAAATTTTTTCTGTTACTGCCGCACCCGTCATGCAACCTACATAAGTTGCCATGCCTTTGCCAAATTGATTTTGTGTAATGGCTGCATAAGTCCCCCAGGCAGGATAGTCGTAATAAGCCAAAACTTTTGCGGTGGTTGGTGTAATTAATTCCATCCAGCCATTAATTTTATTATGCTCTGCTCCTACTTTGTATGGATCATCTTTTAATGAAACATTTTGCGGAATAGTAAATTGATTATAGGAAATACCACAAGCTTCGTTAATAATACCTGGTTGCTGGCGGCTTCTCACTTTTACATTTTCATCAGCAAAGCCAGATTTAAAAGTGTAAACAATATGGCCGCCATCTTTTACGAATTGATTTAGTTTTTTTAATAAATCATCGGAGGCAGCATACAATGCAGGAACAATGATGACTTTATATTTT